>JAIRTO010000032.1 GCA_031254895.1 Deltaproteobacteria bacterium | reverse complement strand
AACAAGTCGACATCTGCGAACATTTCGGCTTCCGGGCGCCTAAAGGTTGCGCTCCAACCGATGACTCTCGCCAAAAACTTGTTCCCAAACGCGGTCGTCCCCCAAAAAAGGGAGCTTAGAGTTTCTAGCCGAAAAAAAATCGCGTTCAATCGCTTCCCGTCCAAGGACTAGACAAAAGGCCTGGAAGGTCTTGGTTTGCCTTGATTCCGGCGGATTTTTCGCCAAAAGAGGCGGACTTTTTATTTCCCTTATGTCCTGCCGATGGCCGCAGAGTCGAAAACCGAGGGCCGTCATCTTCGGCGACCCCTTAGTTTTGGCCTGACTATTCAAAAAAAAGGACGTCTTCCCTCGCGCGGAAGGAAGACGTCCAAAGCCAGTTTTTTTTAGGTCGTCTGGGCCAAAACGCTCAAGAAGCCTGAGACTTCCGAGACAACATGGGCACTTTGAAAAAATCAACGCCTTCTTTTTTGAGCATTTCTTCTTGAGCTTCGGTGGACAGCCCTCTGATGTTGCGTTTGGGCATGACTCCGTAATGCATCTTCAAGGCTTCGTCGGAAAAATTGGCCCCCACGTCCATAAATTCCTTTTCCAAAGTTTGAGTTATGGCCTTGAGCTGCCCCAACATTTGGGCCATCCGGAGGACTTCCGGGTCGACGTCCTTCGCCGCCGGAGATTCGCCCCTGCTCTTGACCAGCCCAAAAGTTGAAGGTCTGCGAACTATGTTGCTGTCGTTGCAAACCGGACAGACCAGCAAGTTGGAAGCGATCTGGTCTTCAAGATCAGCCAGACTGTCGAACCAACCTTCAAAATAATGTCCGTTTAAACACGTCAAATCGAAAACTACCATCTTGCACGCCCTGACCAGGTTAGGCGACTGAAGCCGTTCCTAAAAACCGCAGCCTGTCCTCGTCCTTTTGTATAATATTAAGTCCGCCTCGAGGAATTGTCAATTTTTGCCGACATGGTCATGCTCCTTTTCCGTCGTTGGCCAAAAACGCCCGGAAAGACGAAAGACTCGCTAGAGGCTTGTCCCTCCAAAAATAAGAGACCCGCCGATTCGAGAGTTTTTATCTCCGTCGGACTATTTTGGCGGCTCCTTCGCGGCGACTTTTTTGCAAAGCCCTTTTTAGGCTCGTTCGAATTGGCCGACCAAAGCCCCTCGCTCAAGCGGCCAAACCCGCCCCGAATTGTTTTATTTCCCCTATTATGCTACTATACAAGCAAAATAAGCGTTTTGAACATTGGCCCGGCATGAAGACTGGAGGCCGGACAAAATGAACCTTTATTTTCGCCAAAGCGACCCTTCAAGCATAAGGGTCCATTTTTTACAAAGAGGATCGCAAGTACAAGAAAGGCAGGGTTTTTTATGCAATATTCCGTGACCTTTAGGCACATGGAAGCCTCTGACTCTGTAAAGCAGTATGGAAGAGACAAATTAAGCAGACTGGAAAAGTTTCTCGACTCGGTTTTGACTGCGGACGTCACCTTTTCGGTCGACAAGTTCCGTCACAAGGCCGAGATCGTTCTGACTTCGGACGGCATGAAGATAAAAGCCGTCGAGGAGTCCGAGGATTTCTACTCGGCCCTCGACTTGGTCGTCGACAAGCTGGAAAAACAGCTCAAACGTCATCTGGAAAAGCTCAGAGGCCGCAAAAACGGCGCCCCGAAGAAGTCCGCCGGCAACGGCCAAGCCCGCGACCATGGCGCTTCCGACGAGCCTGAAGACGCGATCACGGCTGATCGGACCAGAGACATGACCCTCAATCGCATGGATCTTGCTGAAGCCGCCGAGCTTTTGGCTCACAGCAACAATCCCTTCGTGGTTTTTTTGGACAGCGAAGACGGAGGTCTGAGACTCCTTCACCAATCCGACAAGGAAGGCGCTCTGGAGCTCCTCAGGCTTCACGACTGACCAATCGTCGTTTCACGCCGCCCCCGGCTCCCTAGCCGGGGTTTTTTTTTGGACTTTTTCCAAGCGCTTTCGAGTTCTCCGGCGACGACGGAAAGAACGCCGACCGCCAAAATAGGAGCAAAAAGACGAGTTTGTCTAATTTTTGAAAGAGACTTGCGCCCTGAGGGACTCCGAACTGGAGTCGCCGGCCCATAGGCGCTCCTCCAATTCGGCCGCCGGCCTCTACAGCCGATTTTGGAGCCCGATTTTTCGAAAAACCCCCTTTCTCTTCGCCGTCGCCGAAAAGTTTTTTTAGGCGGGATTTTTGTTAAAATAACCGCCAAAATGGATTTCTCCGCGCGCCGAGGTCTTTTTTCCAAAAATAACCTGGAAAGGCCAAGGCTTACGGCTGTATAATGGCGGGAGCGTTTTTTTGGTCACAGCCTTTCGCGCCAAAGATTCTTGAATCGGCCGGCGCCTGGACGGAGGCTTAGGTTCAGTCCGTCCTCTCTCTAGCTTTGGAAGCGGCGCCGGCCGCGAAAAAAATCTCTGGCGGCAGTCCCATGGATATCAACCTAGATCAAATTTTGAGTCCCCAATCCGTTCAGCTCAATTTTGAAGCGCGGAACAAGGAAGAGCTTCTTCAAAACCTCTCCGCCGCCGCGGCGGCGGAGCTGGGCGCCGAGCAGCCCCCAATCCTGAGCGCCCTGCGTTCGAGAGAAGCTTTGGGCTCCACGGCTCTAGGCAACGGCATCATGGCGCCTCACGGCAAATTGGCTTTTCTCAAATCTCTCCACCTCCACCTGTTCCGCTTGGCCCCAGATTGTCGTCTTGAATACGACACTCCTGACGGTCTGCCTGTTCGCTTGATCGCCTTGATCTTGTCTCCTCCCGAACCTGGCCCGGATTACTTGAAGCTTCTGGCCGCCATAGGCAGAATCTGGGGCGTGTCCAACAACGTCAAAGCTTTGATGGAATGCCAAGATAAGCAGACTTTTCGGCAGACTTTCATCTATTTGACCTCCTCTTTGGTGCGGTTGGACTAGAGATGGGGCCGCTTCTTTCCTGACGACGCGTTTTTCCGCCTCTCTCATGGGAGACGAACGAAATATTCCGCCTCTTTTGGTGACAGAATGTCTGAATCCCAAAAATCTGGTTATGTCATCGTCGTTTCGGGTCTGTCAGGTTCCGGCAAGTCGGCCGCCTTGAAAGCCTTTGAAGACAACGGCTTTCTAGCCATAGACAACCTGCCGATCCAACTATTCGCCAAATTTTTGGCCCTTCGCAAAGAAAGCGGAGATTTCATCCGCATGGCCGTGGGCATGGACGCCAGGGAGGCCGAGCTTCTGGACTATTTCGAAGACGTCTTCTCGACGGTCAGAGGCATGGGCTACGAGTTGAAGATCCTGTTTCTGGAAGCCGAAGATCAAATCCTGGTCAAACGTTTTTCCGAAACGAGAAGAACTCATCCTTTGGCCCCGGACGGCGGCCTGGCTCAGGCGATCCGAACGGAAAGGGAGCGGCTGGCTCCTCTCCGCGAGGCGGCCGACTGCATCATCGACACCTCCGCCCTCAACTCGGCCCGTCTCAAAGGCATGGTTTTGGAGCGCTTCGTTCAAATTCACGACCGCCGCAGTCTGGCCGTCGAGGTGCTCTCCTTCGGCTTCAAAAATGGTCTTCCCCCTGAGGCGGATCTCATGGTCGACGTCCGCTTTCTGCCCAACCCCTTTTACGTCGACAAGCTTAGGGCTTTGGACGGCCGGGATGAAAGGGTCAGGGACTACGTCATGGCTCATGAGGAAGCTCAGACGTTTCTCGCCAAACTCATGGACATGCTCCTTTTCCTTCTCCCTCTGTATCAAGTGGAGGGCAAAAGCTATCTGACCATCGCCATCGGCTGCACCGGCGGCCAGCACAGAAGCGTGACTTTGGCCGAAAATCTCTTCGAACGCCTCAAAACGAGCTTCGCCGGCAGTCTCATGCTCCGTCATCGAGACATTCGCTGAAAAATGAGCTTCTGCTCCTTCGTCTCTCAATGGCCGCGCCTCGTCCGCCTTTGAGAGACGATAAACGCGGCTTAAACGTCAGCCTGATTTCAAATTTTGTTTTCTGACAAATTCGTTTTCGCGGCTTTCAAAAGGCTTCTGGCGACTTTCGCCGCCAGAAACGGCGCCAAAGCCAGCCGTTCCTTTCTTCGTCTTCCGACGCCCGACCGCCGAGAGCGAAAATCCGAGAGGCGAAAGATCCATGCAAACTTGGCGGCCAAGCCAGGCCCCTCGTTTCGCCGCCCCAGGCGTTGTGGTATAATTATAAGGATGGTCTTGAGCCTTTATTTTGGGAAGGACAAGCAAACTTAGCTTTTTCCCGGCTTTTTTTTCAACCGGCTGTTTTCGTCTTTTTTTTCAGCCAAAAAGTCTCCCTTTTTTTGGCCTTCGGAACGACTGGAAACTGCCTGTTTCGTTCCGCCGTCATAGCCGGAACTTCTTCCCAAAATGTGGACTACGGCTTTCGTTCAGACTCTTTTCGCACAGAGGATTAAATGATTGGTCTAGTTATCGTGACCCATGAGCAAATTGGCGCCGAACTGCTCAAAGTCGCCGCTCGCCTACGCGACGACAAGCCGGAACGCAAGCCGAAATGCAAGTTCGTGCCTATAGAAATGAACATCAATCCAGACTACTTGGAGGAAATAATATCCGACGCCATCAAAGCGATGGATGACGGACGCGGCGTGCTGGTCATGACCGACATGTTCGGCGGCACCCCTTCCAACATCACCCTTTCTTTTTTGAAGGATCGCAAGGTGGAAGTTCTCGCCGGCGTCAATCTGCCCCTCCTTTTGCATGCCCTTGAACTGATAGAGAATTCGCCGGAAATGACTTTGGAAGTCCTGGCCGATGAAGTGGCCCAATGTGGCCAAGAAAGCATAAAGGACGGCCTTGGCCTTTGATTTTGGGCGGCGCGAACAAACTTGGCTTTTTTTCCGGTTTTTTTTCAACCGGCGTTTTCGTCTTTTTTCAGCCGAAAACTCTTCTTTTTTTAGCCTTCGGAAAGACTGAAAACGGCCTATTTCGTTCCGCCGTCACAGCCGGAACTTCCTCCCAAAATGGGGACGACGGCTTTCGTTCAGACTCTTTTCGCACAGAGGATTAAATGATTGGTCTAGTTATTTTGACCCATGAGCAAATTGGCGCCGAACTGCTCAAAGTCGCCGCTCTCATACGCGGCGACAAGACGAAATGCAACTTCGTGCCCATAGAAATGAACATCAAGGCCGACGACTTAGAGAAAACAACGGCCGACGCCTTAAAGGAAAAAACGCGCGACGACCTAAAAGAAAAAATATCCGCCTACTTAACGGAAAAAATATCCGCCGCCGTCACAGCTATGGATAACGGAGACGGCGTGCTGGTTCTGACCGACATGCTCGGCGGCCCTCCTTCCGAGTTCTCCCTTTCTTTTTTGAAGGATCTCAAGGTGAAAGTCATCGCCGGCGTCAATCTGCCCCTCCTTTTGCATGCCCTTGAACTGAGAGATGATTCGCCTAAAATGACTTTGGAAGACCTGGCCGATGAAGTGGCCAAAGTTGGCCGAGAAAGCATATCCGTTCCCAGCAAGCTAATCAAAAAGAGATAAGTTTTCAAAATAAGTTGGCCGACGAACGGCCAAAAAGCGGCCAAAAGGCCTTTTATCGGCGACTCTTTGTGGTCATTCAGTAATTGACGTCCCTTTGTCGACATTTTGCTTCTCTATTTTCGAGAGGATTCGAAACGATGTTTTTTTATCGCCTGCCGACCAATCTCTGGAACCAAATGGACTTGCCCGCCTCGCCGGCCTCGTCGGCCTGGCCCGGGCGCGAAAGGTCTTGGTCCTGTTCGCTCCCGTCGGCTCTAAAACGGAGCGCCAGCCTTGTCCTGCGGCCGAGAGCGCTTTCCTGCCGACGAATTATGGTCTGAGCGTCATGCCGATCGTCCTCTCCCGCATCGACCAGCGACTTATACACGGCCAAATTTTGCTGAGTTGGCTGCCTTACTTGAAAGATCTGCACGAGATAGTCGTCGTCGACGACAGAACGGCCAATTCGGAACTGCTCCAGCGAATAACCTCCGCCGCCACGCCCAACGATCTTCGCCTCACCTTCAAACATACCGCCGAATTGACCGACTTCTTGGAAAAATGCTCCGAACAGCCGGCCCGCAACGTCATGCTTCTGTTCAAAGGACTCGGCTGTCTCCCGCCCCCGGCGGAGATGAGCCCCTACATCCGTAGCCTGAATTTGGGCAATTTTGCGCACATGGACGCCGTTCCCTCTCTTCAAATTTCCGACTGCTTCGCCGTCAACGAGGAGGAACTGACAATGCTCAAACTTTTGGCCAGCGAGGGCATTACCATATACTGTCAGTCCGTGCCCGACAAGTCCAAAAAGATCATCTCGCCAAATTCTCTGACTTGGCCCCGCTGAACCCCCAGATGTCGTCGTCGCTGTTCTGGGCTCTGGCTGCCGCCGCCTTTCTCAATCTGGATCGACTGTCCATCGGACCAAACGGGCTGAACCGTCCTCTGTTCGTCGGACTGGTCGTCGGCCTCATCCTCCAAGAGCCGATGGCGGGCTTGTATCTCGGCCTATGCTCGGAAGCCATTTTTTTGCCCAATCTTCCTTTAGGCGGGGTAAGAATACCTAACGGATCTCTTGCTTTGGCTTCTTCTCTGGCCGCTCTTTCCTTCTGGCCGAACCTTCCCGAAAACTCCTTCGACTCCGGCCTCCCGGTTCTGGTCATGGCCGTCATTCCCCCTCTGGCCCATCTGATGTCTTTCATCGAGCGTTTCGCCGCCAGATGGGGAGCCTTCGCCAGTCGGCTGGTCAACGAACGCCTGGAAGCCGGCCGTCAAGCGCCGCTGGCCTGGCTGATCGCCGCGGCGGCGACTATAGCTTTTTCCCTCAGTCTGGTCTTCGCCGCCTCCGGGGCTTATTTGACCTGGCTTTGTCTGAAAGCGGCCCAAAGCTTCTTTCCTCCCTCAGTCTGGGAGGCTCTGGCCTTCATCGAGCCTCTTTTGCCGCTCGTCTGTCTCGTCTTTTTGGCCTTGCATGCTCCTCGGGAGAAGTTCTGTCTGAATGTCTTCATCTTTTCGTTTTTCCTCTACATAGCGTTCTGACGATTTTTTAGATGAGCCAAAAGTCCTGACGCTTCCGGCGAACAATCCCCCATGACGGGCCAAAAGTCCTGACGCCTCCGACGAACAATCCCCGCCTTGAAAATTTGACGACGCCCAAGCCGGCGGACTCCGAAGAGATGAAAGAAGCGCTTGGAGAGGCGCTTGGAAGGGCGAGGAAAAGGGTTGACGAAGGGACGATGGAAGAGGCTATCGAAGAGGCCGAAGAGGCTGTCGGAGAGGCCATTGAAGAGGCTATTAAAGGGGCTATGGAAGGGGCTTTTGACGAGGCCTTTTGGCGAGGCCTTTTGGCGCGCCGACGGAAGGGCCGACGGAAGGGCCGCGCCAATTTAGAAATTTTTTAGCCTTCGGAACATGTCGGATCTTGTCCGGATCCATCTCCGGGCCCATGTCCGGATCCATGTCCGACCCCATGTCCGGCCGTCCCTAATAACCCAATCTGACTCATTTTTTCGGCCAAGACGCCAAGAAGAGCTGCGGAACCGTCCTCCGACTCGGCGGTTCCGCAGGCCTGTTTTCAGGTATGTTATAATGCCGAAGGGAGACAGCCAGAGATAATAAAATCCTTCATTCGTCCGCCAACTTGCCGCCGATTGAAAAAGATCTCCAAGGACGGGTCTCTGGCAAGACTTTAGTCCGGTCGTATAATATTTAGTCGTCCAAAAAACTCCGTTTTTCGTTCATCCCCCGGAATTTCGACAATCTTTGGCCTCATCGATTCTTCGGCCTTGTTTTTTTTTGGCCATACTGACGACTAAGCGCCTCTATGATCTCGACAGGAATCCGCCGCTCTTCCAGCCTCTTTCCGGTCGGACCGGTCTCGCGTCGACAGGAGAAGATTCCGAACTTTGAAACAAGACACGTCACGAAACCCGGCCAGAGAGCCGGACAGAACCGAAGACAGGGAAGTCTTTCTCAAGCTTTTCCAGGTCAAAACGGCCACCAAAGCCGATTTGTCCCAAATGCTCCATCTGGAAAGACGCTGCCATTGCGATCCTTGGACCAGAGAAAACTATTTGTATGAATTGAGCCGAGAGGTCACCTTTTTTAGGGGACTGTATCGCCGCGCGACCTTGGTCGGGCTGACGGTCAGCTGGATTATTCCGCCGGAGTGTCATCTCCTGAACGTCATGATCCTGCCCGACCTCTGGGGCCACGGCTTGGGCAAGACGTTGATGGAGGATCTGGTGGCCCTTTGCCGCTCCAATTCCGCGAGTCAAGTATTGTTGGAAGTGAGATCCGACAACTTCAGAGCCAAAAAGCTGTATCGGGGTCTGGGCTTCAAGCGCGACGGCCTAAGACTCGGTTATTATGGCGACGGAACCGACGCCGTGCTGATGTCTCTTCATCTGCCGGTCAATCCCGGCGCTCCTCTGGAGCGGACCAAGCGTCGCCCGATCGGCGACTCGAACAGTCCGAGGACGGTCTAACATGCCTGACACCATATTGGTCGTCGACGACGAAAAAGACATACGACTGACTATCGGGGGTCTCCTGGCCGACGAGGGCTATCTGGTCTCGCAGGCTTCCAACGGAGCCGAGGCGCTTGAGCGGCTGGAGGAGTCCTTGCCTTCCCTGGTCATTTTGGATCTTTTGATGGAAGGCGCCGAACAGGGCTTCGAAGTTCTGGAACGCGTCAAAATCGACTATCCCCAGCTGCCGGTCGTGGTCATCTCGGGTCACGGCAACATAGAGACGGCGGTGAAAGCGGTCAAGGAAGGCGCTTACGACTTCATCGAAAAGCCCCTGTCGGGCGACAAGATGTTGTTGGCCGTTCAGCGCGGTTTGAGCTTCGGGAGACTGGCCGCCGAAAACCAGATCCTGCGCAGCCGGACGGGCAAGCCCGGGCTCGTCGCCGGACGGAGTCCGGCCATGACCGCCCTCATGAAAACCGTCGAAATGGTCGCTCCGACCCCCGCCTCCGTGTTGATAAGCGGGGAAAACGGCGTGGGGAAAGAATTGGTCGCCCACACCATTCACAAGTGGTCCTCCCGGGCCGATCGGCCCATGATAGAGCTCAACTGCGCCGCCATCCCCGAAGATCTCGTGGAGAGCGAGCTGTTCGGTCACGAGAAGGGGGCTTTCACCGGAGCGGATCGCCGCCGGGAAGGCCGCTTCGACATGGCCAACAACTCCACTCTTTTTCTGGACGAAATCGCCGACATGAGTCTGAAGACCCAAGCCAAGATCCTGCGGATCTTGCAGGAACGGAAGTTCGAAAGAGTCGGCGGAACCAAGACCATAATGGTGGACGTCCGGATCATCGCCGCCAGCAACAAAGATCTGGAAAAGGAGATAGACGAGGGCCGATTCAGAAAAGATCTCTACTATCGGCTGAACGTCGTCCCTCTGGTCGTCCCGCCCCTTCGGGAAAGGCGGGAGGACATTCCCGAGCTGGCGGAAAAATTCCTCTCCGATTGTCTGACCGCCAACAATTTGGGGCCAAAGAAGCTGGATCCCGCTTTTTTGAAGAAGCTGGCCAGCAAGCCTTGGCCCGGCAACGTGAGGGAACTGAAGAACACCATCGAACGACTGGCCATCATCACCCCTGGTCCCCTCATCGCCCAAGATCCTTCAGATCCGTCGGATCCTTCAGAGCCGGCCGAGGGCCCCGGGAAAACGCCTGAAGCGGCCAAAGGGCGCGACTGGGTCGAGCCGCCGGAAAACGGCTACATGTCTTTGCCTTATCGCGAGGCGAAGGCGGAGTTCGAACGGCGTTATTTTTTGCACCATATCCAGGCTCACGGCCGCAACATAACTCAGACAGCCGAGGCCGTGTCGCTGGATCGCACGAGTCTGCACAAAAAACTCAAGGCTCTGGGCTTCAAAGATTGGGTGGAGGGTAATTTTGAAAAATCCAGTTGACTATCTGCTCAATCTCTACAAGCGCCTCGACGCCTCAGGTTTGACCAACTGGCCTCTTTTGGCGGCGGCTTTAAGCTACTATTCGGCCTTGGCCGTCGTCCCGGTTTTGGCCATCTGCTTCGCCTTGGCTCGCAGCATGGGCTTGGAGGAGGCTCTCTATCGATCCTTGAGCGAGAACTTTGGCGGTCAAGACGCCATGCTGAAGACCATGACCGAATTCGCCGAAAACCTCATTCGCAACTTTTCCGGCAGTCTGCTCGTCTTTTCCGCTCTGGCCGTCATCTTCTGGTCCGTCCATGGTCTTCTCTGGCAGCTGGAAGTCAATTTCTCCAGAATCTTCGGCTATCTGTCCAACAGAACGGCCCTGACCAGAGCCGGGGACTATCTGACCATCATGATGGTCATCCCCTTTTTTCTGATCGCCGCCGGCACCATCAACATCTTTCTGGCCGGTCTGGACGCCTCGCGCATGGTCGCTCTGGCCAAACTGCAAATACGGCCGCTGCACACGACCTTGATGCTCATATTCCCGGTGCTCATCTGGTGGCTCATCCTCATGTGGACTTACGCCTATTTTAGCCGAGGGGTCATTCGCTGGCCGGAGAGGCTCATCGGGGCGTTCATCACCGCTCTAATTTTCCAGGTCTTTCAAAAATTCTACCTCATCGTCATCATAAAGATCACCAGCTACAACGCCATTTACGGCAGTTTCGCCATGGTGCCGCTCTTCATGGTCTGGCTCTACATAAGCTGGCTCATCGTCATTTTCGGCGGCGAGCTGACCAGACGTCTGGCCGACTACTTTTTGAACGGCCATAAAATTTTCACCGTCTTGACGCCTCTTAGCTGGGCGGAGTTGAAGGGAGTCTCCATAGACATCATGGAGCAGATCATCGTCAATTACGACCAGAGGGAGGATCCGAAGCCCACCAGCCTCATCTCGCTGACCAAAATTCTTAAGCTGCCCATGCCCCATGTGGGCCGGGCCATCAACTGTCTTCAAAACGCCGGCCTCATCACCAGAATAGCTTCTTCCGACGACGACGGCCCCGTTTTTCTGCCCAGCTTGTCGCCGTCAAACATCAACGACGACGTGATCAGGAGCGCCATCGACAAGCTGGCGCCGAGCGCCTGAGAAGCCGGGCGCTCCCGACTAAACCATAAAAATAGCAACTGAAAACACGCAAAAAAAACAAAAAAAGCAAAGTTAAGACGTTTCGTTCTTCTTTCGGAAAGATTTCCTTAAATGTTGAAAAAAACCATCGGTTCCCTCGAATATTACGCCTTCGCCAATTTAGACAAATTTTCTTTTCTCCGCCAAGCGGTTCTGACCCGCCGATCCCCGGCCGGCCGGGACTGGACCCTGGCTTTCGGCGAAACGGCCGATCCGGCGGAAGTGGCCGAAAACATAAGAGAAGCCAGCCGGATTCTGGGTCTGTCTTATCCGGCCTTCGTCAGACAAGTCCACGGCCCCAAGATCCTTTTTCTGGAACCAGGGGACGTGTACCAGCCCCAGACCCCGGAAGAGACGAAACAGGGCTACGACGCCATAGTCGCCGGCGGGGGCCAGAGCCTTTTGATAAAGCTGGCCGATTGTCAGGGAATAATCGTCCTCGATCCGGCCAGCCGAGCTTTGGCTTTGATTCATAACGGCTGGCGCGGCTCCGTGCAAAACATCGTCGGTCTGACCGTTCGGGCCATGGCCGAAAAATTCTCCTCGGCGCCCTCCGGCTTCCTGGCCGCCGTCTCGCCTTCTTTGGGGCCTTGCTGCGCCGAGTTCAAAGACTACAAAACGCTTTTGCCGGAATCGTTTTTGGCCTTCAAGGACGACCGAAACCATTTCGACTTCCCGGCCATCACTCGAAAGCAGCTGACGGAAGCGGGGATTCCGGCCGAAAACATCGAGTCGGCCGACGTCTGCACGCGCTGTTCCCCGGAGTTCTATAGCCATAGACGCGGAGAGGCGGGACGCTTCGCGGTCTTGGCCGGAATCGTCTAACCCTTGAACAAGACCTCCCTCCAACAAAAGGACGCAGCCAATGATTTCCAAATGGGCAGTCTCCAATTTCAAGTCGATACGAGAAGAAGCGGATCTGGAACTACGCCCGCTCACCATATTCGCCGGAGCCAACAGCAGCGGCAAGAGCGCTTTTATCCAATCGATTCTTCTTGTCGCCCAGTCTTTAGCCACCCGGGTCAGTTCACGCCCTGTAGTTCTAAATGGCCATCTGGCCAGCTTAGGTCAATTTGACGACCTGAAGTCCAATGGAAGCATATCAGACCAGATTATCATCAAATGCACATGTCGACCATTTCCTAACGAGACCACTTTAACAAGCAGTATCTCTGAGATGTGG
>JAIRTO010000375.1 GCA_031254895.1 Deltaproteobacteria bacterium | reverse complement strand
TTGGACTTCATCTCGGCGAGGGGAGCCTTGAGACGGTCGTAAGCGCCGAGCGAAAGCCGTTCGACCAGTTTTGGGATGGGGTAGCGCCGCATCTCCCGGAAACGGTTGACTTCGGTCGGGGCTTTCTTGTCCAAGGCCTTGGCGGCGGTCGGGCCCAGCTGTCCTTTTAGCTCATGGTTGAGGCGCCAAGGCTGCAAGTCCATCACGCAGGCCATTTCGCACAGACCGCATTCGCAGCAAAGGAAGACCTGGGCGGCTTTTTCGGGCGGTTCGCCGGTGTGGCCGTAGGAGGCCAGACGCATGATCTTGTCGGGATTGAGCCGATGACCCAAAAGATATCTGGGGCAGAGCTCGGTGCAAAAGGAACAGTGGCAACAGGCCGTTCTGGCCGTCCTGAGCATTTGATTCAATTGGCGTTTTTTGGCCAGAGCCCGGGGGTGATTGCCGGGGAGGACGATGAGTCCCTTGGTGGTCTTGGTGATGGGGGCGCCGAAGTCTAATTCCAGCTTGCCCATCATCGGCCCGCCGTTGATGACCACCGGGTCGGGCGCGGTCGCCCCTCCGGCGTTTTGCACGAGCTCTTCGATGGACGCGCCTATGGGCGCGCGAAAAGTGGCCGGGTTCCGGACGGCCCCGGTTACGGTCAGATATTTTTCCGTGACCGGGGTTTGGTTGACGGCGGCGGCATAAACGTTCAGAAGGCTTTCCACGTTCATGACCAATGCTCCGCAAGCCAAGGGCAGTCCGCCTTCCGGGACGATGCGGCCCAAAACCTCGTAGACCAGAACCTGTTCGTCGCCCATAGGGTAGTAGTTCCCCAGAGGGCGAACGGAAAGTTCGGGCTTGTCCTTTATTTCCTGGGACAGGGCTTCGACGGCGCCATGGTATTTCTCTTTGAAGGCCAGAATCCCTTTTTTGGCGCCCACCGCCGAGACGACCATCGAGAGGGCCAGGGTCAGCTCGCGAGCCTTTTGTTCGGCCAGCTGCTGATCCACCTTCAGGAGCGGCTCGCACTCGGCCCCGTTGACCAAAACATATTCCGGACTGGCCGCCAGCTTCAGAGCGGCGGGAAACCCCGCCCCTCCGGCTCCGACGACGCCGGCTTGGGCCACGCGGCTTATTAGTTCTGCTTTATCCATATATATGTCGCCCGAAAATGGTCATAGGCGTTGGCGTCAGCCCTTCAGGCCGGCCGAAAAAAGGAAGCGGGCCAAAAAAGGCGCAAAGGGTCTTTTTTGTCTTCGGCGGCCACGAAGACGCTCAGGTCGAGCGGCGTCGCGCCAGGGAGAAGCCCTTGCGACGAAAAAACTGGCCAGAAAGCCGTTCGAAGAGGTTTTTTTGGCCGCGGCCGACAAGGCGGCCAAAAAACATAAAAAGCAAGACAAAAAAAACAGGAAAAACTAAAAGACAAAAACAAAAAAACACAAAAAAACAAAAAATAGGAAAGGGACTCAGCGTCCGAAAACTAGAGTTTTGACGACCACGGGGACGACCCGCCCGCTGACGACCGGGACGCCTATGTCAATGTAGTCGCCGTTTTCGACCTGAACGCCGTCAAGGGAGACGACGTTTCGGCCGGGCAAAGAGTTTTTCAGGGCTTGGCCGAGGCTTTTGGCCAGATCTTCTTCCAGAACGATGATCAGCGTTTCGTTGTGGGCCAAATAGTGATCCAGGCCGTTCAAGAGATGATCGCGAAGGCGCAGAACGTCGTCGTAGCCGGGATTTTTGGGACCTTTGAAGGCCACGGCCAGGGTTTGGCAGCCTTCGTCTTCGCCTTCCTTGAACCAGCCGATTCGTTCGGCCAGACGGGAGCTGAAATGCTTGTAGTCGTCCGCTTCGTCCTCCTCCGTCAGCTTGAGGATGGGGACGTTTTTGAGAGGGAGGACGTCGGGTCTGGTCAGAGTGATGGTCGAGCCGGACAGTTCGAGGGAGTTGGAGCCGGCGCCGACGACGGTGGCTCTGATGGTCTCTTGGGGAGTCAAAATCGGCGTTTGGCCGAAAAGCGGACAGTTCGCGACCGCCTGACCCAAGATCGGACCGATGTCCCCGTAGAGGAAAGGATCCGTCGCGGGTCGACCGTAGATGAAGTCGGCCACGCCGCCGGAAAAGGTCAGGCCGTGGAGCGGCCTGATTTTTTTCAGGGGGTGAGCCGTGATCATCAGCTCCAAATCTTCGTCGAGTCTCGCGTCCGAAGCCCCTTCGCCTTCGCCGTTGAGGCCCAAGGATTTGGCCATGACGGCGGCCAGACGAGCGCAGAGGATTTTTAGATCGTCCAAAACGACGGGGGCCTTTTCTTCCAGGCGCAGACCCAGCCTGCGGCCAAGTTCGGCGTATTTGGGCGACACGCGGCCGTAGCGCTTGCCGCTAGGGTCAAGGGCGATCTGACGGCCGCCGATGTCCAGACAGGAAGTGTCGAGGGGCTGGCCGTCCAAAAAGACGGCGGTGTTGGTCGTTCCGCCGCCGATGTCGAGGTTGGCCAGAGCTCGGCCCGGGGTCGTTTTGCTCATTTCGGCCGTTCCGGCTCCCCGGCCGGCCAGGATTGACTCCAGATCGCTGCCGGCCGTGGCCACCACGAAATCTCCGGCCAAGCCGGAGAGAGTGCGCAGAACGGCCTGACTGTTTTCTTTGCGCGCCGTTTCTCCGGTGATGATGACCGCGCCGGCGGAGACGTCGGCCGGCAGAAAGCCGGCCTGCCGATATTCGTCCTGCACTATGGTCAGAACCGCCTCGGCGTCGATGACGGTCGGATCCAAAAGAGGGGTGAAACGGATGGCCCCTTCATAAATAATGGATTTGTCAATAATTTGTATGCGAGGGACGGAGGCGGCGCCGGCTATGTTTTCCACCGTGATGCGGCTGAAAATGACCTGAGTGGTCGTGGTGCCGAGATCTATCCCCACGCTGATCAAACTTTCCGTCAAATCGTTTCGTGCCTCATATGCCGGCTCCTTCGGGAACGAAGCCTTCGGGGAGATATTTGTACATCAAGACGTAAAAAAGACTGGAAAGGCGATTCAAAGCCATGACGACGTCCTCTCTGGTCGTCCGGCCGTTTTCGTCGACGAAGGCCTGGGCGGCGGCGAGTTCCGTCTCCCTGACGAAGGCCCGCAGCTCGTTGAGATGAACCGACAGCGGCCCCATCTTCCAAGTCGAACGCATGTGCTTGAATCCGAAGAACGTCAAGGGATTATGGCTGCGCTCTTTAATGGCTTTGGCGTCCCAGCCGCAAAGAAACATGTCCGGGACCTTTTCCCCTCTCAGTTCGCAGGGGAGCAGCTGACGGACGAAATTCAGAATCTCCTCCAAATCTTCGACGAAATCGTTCCGGCCTAACTGGCTGCCCAGAAGCTGAACCTTGATGATTTTCGCGCAGAGACTGTCCAGCTTTCCCCGGAAAGAAATGATGGGATGATTTTTGGAGACCAGGCGTCGGCCGGCCAGATGGGTCATGCCTTCCGGCTTGACGTCCAGAACCGCGCCGTCGGGGCCGATGAACGAACCCGGGGGCAGGGTTTGGAAAGAGGCGTCCTTGACGTTTTGGCCGGGGGCTTCGTAGATGGGCTCTATGCCTCTTTGCTTCAAGAAGTCCAGAGCGGCCGGGGTCGGAATCGTGCCGACGGGGATGGTCCAGGCCGGGACCGTTCTATCCAGAAGAATGCGTCTGAGCTCAGTTTCGGTCAAAACGGCCATCATTTTCTCCGGTATGCTTGCAGTTGAAGGAAACCCCTAAAAAAAACGAAGAGGGGAAAGCCGCCGAACAATAGAACAATAGAACAATAGGACAATAGGACAATAGGACAATAGGACAATAGGACAATAGGACAATGGAACAACGCTTCGAACAATCCTTTTCGACGGCTTCTTTTTGGGAATAAGGTCCGCTACTGCTCGTACCAGTTGGCCGGATAGACGACGTAGAAGAACCTCACCTGGCCGGGAGCGGAAAACTCGATGGTCGAATGGGCCGGAATGAAGATGACGTCGCCGGCATGCCCGACGACTTTGCGGCCGTCGATGAGGATCTCCAGCGTTCCGTCGATGATGTAGTCGACTTCGTCGTAGTTGAGCGTCCACTTGAAGACGGAGCGATCCATCTCCATGACCCCGAAGCCCAGCCGGGGGCTTTCCGAGAGGTCGGAAATGTCTTTCAGAAAAACCCTGTCGCCGGCTTTGCCCGTGTCGAAGGGTTCGGGTTTGACTTGCGCCGTTCTGACGGACATGATCCCGCTGGGATCGGTCGTCTTCCAGGACGGAGCGGCGGCTCCCTGACCGGACAACAGCTCGGTCAGAGCCTTTTTCACCATGCCGTAAAGAACCTTTTCGTCGATATTCGTCATGCGGAGACTCCAAAGTGGGGTTAATCCATTCAGAAAGTTCATGGACGACGTCGATGGGGCGACGTCATTTCAAAAGTTTTTTGTCGACTTCAAGACTGTCGATGATGCCGACAACCACGGCGTCTATGGGGCTGCCCGGCTCTTCGCCCAAAGCGTTTCTGGCCACGCTGCCTTTGACGACCAGAACGTCTTCGCCGATGCCGGCGCCTATGGCGTCCGCGGCCACCAAGGTTTCAGAATTCCCGTTGGAGGTCGTTCGGACGACCAGAAGCTTTCGGCCTTCCAGTTTGGGATCTTTTTTGGTGGCCCAGACGTTGCCAAGAACTTTAGCGATGATCATCAGGATTGCTCCTTGATTACGGGAATCTTTTTGGACGACAGATAATCCTTGGCCAAGGGGGTGAGAATGTCGCCCTTGTTCAGGCGCAGAGAGCCCTGACCCTCGGTCGGAAAAAGAGAGGCGACGACCGCTTCGGTAAAGACGCGGATCTGATTTCGCGGTAGGCCGCCCATCTCGCCTTTGGGCAAAGAGCCGCAAGCCGAAGTCGGCGAACCTCCGGAATAGCCGCAAGACGGGGCGGGAAAAGGCGTTCCGACGGCCTTTAAAGCCGGGTTCGGCCCCTTTAGGGCGGCGGGGAGATCCTTTTCCGCCGCGATGACGAGTCCGGCGTTTTGGAGGATGGTCTCCGAGGTCTGGTACATGGAAACGAAGACTCTTGGAGCGGTCGGGGGCAGTCGGCGAGAAGCCGTCCCCTCGGCCAAGGCCACGGCCGGACGCCCTTCCAGCAAAGCCGAGAGCAAGGCGCGTCCTTCGGTGGTGCAGCCTTCGTCGCCCGAGGCGACTTGAACCAAGGCTTGGAGACTCAGCGAGGTCGTCAACAGCGGAGCTTTCGGCCACGCGCCGACGTTCAACCCGGAAATGGGCGTAAGGTCGTAGTTCTCGGCCAGCCAGGCGCGGCAGCCCTCGGAGAGAACGTCCAGAGGACCGGCCACCAGGAGCTTCGGTTTATCGGCGACCGAAACCGGCCCGGAAATGGAGCCGGAGATTTGGCCGTTTTGGAGGATTTTCAAAATTTCTTTGGTGACTCTGAGCGTTAGAGCGTCGTCTACTATCACTGGTCCACTCCTAAAGAGGCCGACTCGTCATTTTTTTTGGCCAATATGGCTTTTTTGGCCAAATCGGCGTTCGGACGAGCGAGGCGGGCCGGCGTTTCGAAAATGGGTCGGCCAAAAAAGTCGAACGGAAAACCAAAAAGCGAAGAGAACAATAAAGGCGAACAACAAAAAAAGCGAAAAATAATGAATCAGTCGTCGGCGGACGGTTCGCCGGCCAGGTACGGCCGGCAGCCCAAAGCTATTCCCGCCGGGGTGACCAGATCCGGATGAACGGGCAATTTGACCGGAAAGCCCGTCTCCTTGGCGATTATGGATCCCGCTCCCGGAGAAGAGGCCGTGCCGCCCGCCAGATAGAGAACGGGCACACGCAACCCTTGGAGGCCTTTGGCGAGAATGATTCCCATCTTGCTCAAGACCGGGGCGACCAGAGGAGCGACTCTCTTGGCTTGAGCCGGATCCGTCTTTATGGCTTCCGCCTGTTCCAGAGGAATTTTAAGGTTTCCGGCTATGACCAGACTTAAATGATGTCCCCCGGTCGGTTCGTCGAAAGACAGGACGAGTCGTCCGTCGCGGAAAAAGGCCGCTCCGGTCGTGCCTCCGCCGAGATCGGCCAAGGCCCCGTCGGCGATGCCCAAAAGATGGTTGGCCGCCACCGGCTCGTCCAAGACCGCTTCGACTTCCAGCCCGGCCGCTTCGCTGACGTGACGGTGCGCGGCGGCGTCCCTCTCGGAAGTGCCTGAAGGGACGGCTATGGTCGCCCTGTCGAGCGAAAGCCTAAGTTTTTCCTCCAGGCCCAGACGCAGCCTTTCGCAGATCCGTCTGGCTCCGTCATAGTCGACGACCAGCCCGTCGCGAACCACCGAGGCTTCCTCTCTGGCCAGGGCCAGGGGCGAGCCGTCGGCCGCCAGAACCGTCAAGACTATGGAAGCCGTGCCCAGATCGAGGCCGACCCTTATCTCCGGCCGAGCC
The DNA here is from genome assembly GCA_031254895.1 of Deltaproteobacteria bacterium. Lineage (GTDB taxonomy): Bacteria > Desulfobacterota > Desulfarculia > Adiutricales > Adiutricaceae > JAIRNQ01. The sequence goes on along the minus strand of JAIRTO010000375.1, from coordinate 5,174 downwards.
GGTCTGATCGGGTCGTCCAGCCTGGCGCGGAGCCGTCTGAGGAAATCCTCATAATCGGGAATAGGCGGAGCCGCCGTTTGCCCTTCGTCCATCCGTCAAGCCTTTTTTTGATCGCTTCAGGAAGGGAGCTGGGGCAGAATCAGCTCCACTTCGGGGTGAGGCCTGGGGATGACGTGGACGCTCAACAGTTCGCCCACCCGGGCGGCCGCAGCCGCTCCGGCGTCTGTGGCCGCCTTGACGGCGCCGACGTCGCCTCTGACCATGACGGTGACCAGACCGCCGCCAACTTGAACCTTGCCTATCAAAACGACGTTGGCGGCTTTGACCATGGCGTCGGCCGCTTCGACGGCGCCAACCAAGCCCTTGGTTTCGACGAGTCCCAGAGCTCGAGAATCATTGGCCATAACGGAATTCCTCTTGGAGTTCTTACTCTTGGATTTAGCTCGGCTTTTTCGTCATTTCGCCGAGATCTTTGGTCAATAAATAGCAGCGACCGAAGGCCGGCCGTCGGACGAAGAAAAAATCCGACGAACGGGGACGTTCGCTTGGGGAGATTCAAAGTCGGACGAGGACAGCCAAAAAGGCCGACGCCAAAAGGACGTCGCGCCGTCGTCATGACGACGTATGAAGGAGCTGCGGCGCCGCGGCGCCGCCGGACCTTTTTCGAAGCCGCGCGTCCGAAAACGACCGAGCGTCAGGAGAGTTCCAGTCAGCTCTTGGCCGGAGGCGTCGGGGCGGCGCCTAGAGTCGGCAGAATGAACTCGACTTCCTGATGCGGTCTGGGGATGACGTGAACGCTTTTGAGTTCGCCCACCCGGCCGGCGGCGGCGGCCCCCGCGTCGGTGGCCGCTTTGACGGCGCCCACGTCGCCTCTGACCATGACTGTCACCAGACCTCCGCCCACCAGCACCTTGCCGATCAAGGTCACGTTGGCGGCTTTGACCATGGCGTCAGCTGCTTCTATCGCCCCGACCAGGCCTTTGGTTTCGATCATGCCCAGGGCTTGCTGATTGTTGCTTACCATATGCTAGTCCTCCTCGGAGTCGACCAGGAATAGCGGAGCCTGGCCGTTTTAGGGTATGTTTTAGGGTTTTCGACCCGGAAAAGATCTTTCGCGAATCGGGAGATAAAATTCGGCGGTTCCCGAAGAGGGAACCGGACTTCAGCCCCTCGTCTCGAAGGCGGGGGCGACAATATTGCCAAACCTTCAAAAGCTCATGGCGCTTTTGGCGGAAACGGAAAGCCGAGACGTTCGTTTTCTTCGCCTTTCGGCAAATCATTTTTCGGCGCTCATTTTTCGGCGATCATGGTCATGACTCGGCGGACGAGTTCGGCCAGTTCGGCGTCGGTCCGGATCGGCGAGGCGGCCGCCGTTTGGCCTGTCGCCGCTTGACCTGGCGCCGCTTGAACGGCCGAGGCTTGACCGGCCGAAACAGACGGACTCGAAACGGACGGATGCGGGGCGGGCGGGACAGGACCGCCGTTCCGCAGATCGTCCAATTCGCGCAAACCGTAGGCCACCCGTCTGATGTTGATGAGGTTCAGGGGCCCCACGTTGTCCGAGGTGGAGTTGTTGCCGATGGCGCCGCAGCCCAGAGTCAGCGACGGGGCCAGAGCCGAGGCCGCGCCAATGGCGGCCAGAGCGGCCGGAGCGTTGACGATGAGCCGGGAGACCGGCTTTTTCAGGCCGAATTCTCGGATGACCGCTTCGTTTCTGGAGTGAATGGTCATGGTGTGGCCGGCTCCCTCCAGAGAGAGGATCTCGATGCACTTGCGGCAGGCCTTTTCCCAGTCGTCTTCCACGAAAAAGCCCAGAACCGGCATGAGCTTTTCCCGGGAATAGGGAAATTTTTCGCCGACCCTGGTCTCCTGGCCCAACAGAACCTTTGTGCCCTGCGGAATGGAGACGCCGGCCGTTTCGGCGATGAACTGGGCCGTTCGGCCGACGAGTCTGGCGTTCATGGTTCCGCTCGGGCCCATGAGGATGCGCTCGACCCGTTCCGAATCGCCGGGAGGCAGGAAATAGCCGCCTTGGCGCATGACTTCGTCCATGACCTCTTTGCGGATGGACGTCTCGGTCACTATGGACTGTTCCGAAGCGCAGATGGTGCCGTTGTCGAAGGTTTTCGAATCGAAGATCCTTTTGACGGCCAGGGGGATGTCGGCGCTTTTTTCTATATAGGCCGGCCCGTTGCCCGGTCCGACGCCAATGGCCGGCGTCCCGGAGCTGTAGGCGGCGTGAACCATGGCGTTGCCCCCGGTGGCCAGGATGAGGTTCATGCGCTTGTGCTTCATCAAGGCGTCGGTGGCGTCTTTGGTCGGCATGGTCAGACAGGAGACGAGATCGACCGGGGCGCCCGCCGAGGCCAAGGTTTTCCTGATGACGTCCACCGTCTCCAAAATGCAGTTTCGGGCGCTGGGGTGAGGCGAGAAAATCACGGCGCAGCCGGCCTTCAAAGCGATAAGGGCTTTGAACATGGTCGTCGAGGTGGGATTGGTGGAGGGAATGAGGCCGGTCACCAAACCTACCGGAACGCCGACTTCGAAGACGCGTTTTATGGGGTCGTCGCTGACGATGCCGACGGTCTTCATGTCTTTGATGTGGTTCCACACCTCCCGAGAGGCGAAGAGGTTCTTGAGGATCTTGTCTTCCCAGCGGCCGAAGCCGGTCTCTTCGTTGGCCAGGCGGGCCAGTCTTTCGGCCTGGCCGGCGCAAGCGGCGGCGACGGCCGAGGCCACTTTGTCGACGGACGCCTGATCCAGAAGCGCGTAGGCTTCTTGAGCCTGGGCGGCGGCGGCCACCAAGTTTCTGGCCTCCTGGATGGAGACGAGATCCCTGTCTTTAACTTCCGCAGTCATAGGCTGTCACCAGTTTGGAGCTGGCTTCAAAAAGCCGTGGGATTGTCGGCCACAAATTGAACGGCGGAGCCGAAAGCGTCGCAGGCCGCTTTGCAGGCGGACTGGCTGCCCGTCAGCAAGCCGCCGCCGAAGTTGGTTTCGGAAGGCGGTCCGTAGAAGGCGGCCATCCGGACGTCGGCGGCCTTGATGGCCATGTCCAGAGCGTAGACGGCTTCCAGCGGCGGGGCGATGAGATAGGCGATGGAATCGCCTTCCTTGACCCCGGCTATTTTGCTCAGGTAGCTGCCGGTCCGGGAGATGCAGTGGGCGTAATAGATGATGGTGTTGTCGTCGTTGGCCGAAATGAACCAGGCTTCCTCGTCGATGAAGGATTTGAGGGCGTTCAGTCCGGATCTGACTTCGGCGGGGTTGGGGCCGGCCAGAATTCCGAGGATTTCGCCGGCCAGCTTGGTGTTGGCGTTGGCCGCGCCGCCGTAGAAGCTCTTGGCGTAGACGACTTCCACGTCGGCCATCTTGGTCGCCTCGTCAAGGGCGGTGTAGGTGACGTCGTCGCAGTCGGTGGTGACCAGACCCAGACTTTTCTGACCGGGCTTCAGGCCCAGATCTTTGGCCAAATCGGCGCTGACGTTCGGGATGATTTTGGCGGCCAGAATGCTGGTCTTCAAGGGATCGTTTTTTGCCATTATGGGGCCTCTCCTGTCAAAAGGTATTCGCTGCCGGACGACAGCCGCGCGAGACGCTTTTCTCGACGAGTCGTCGCTGGCGTTTTTTTTGGACTTTTATAATTTAAGATCCAGGCCGCTGGCCTTTTTCTCCAGCATCATCTTGACCAGATCGGCGATGTAGCTGCCTGCTTCCACGGCCGGGGTGCCGCCCTTGTGAATGTTGGAGACCACGGTTCGCTTGGCTTCCGGGATGTCCAAATGAGCATGGTAGCACAAATAGGCGGACATGCTTTCGGAGGTGACCAGACCCGGCCGTTCGCCGATGAGACAGACGACGACTTCGGCTCCGGTTATCTCGCTGATGGAGTCTTCCGAGCCCACCCGGCCGTACTGGACGAAGAAAGGCGGAGACGTCTTGATGCCCGAGGCGGCCAGGCCGTCGGTCATGCTGCGCAAGGCGTCCATGGCGTTGACGGTCACCGCCGTGGTGGAAAGACCGTCGGCGATGAAGACGACCACTTTATTCTGGGATCCGACCAAAGACTTGATTTTGGCCGCTTCGTCGTCGTCGAAGCGTCGTCCCAAGTCAGGTCTGGTCAGAAAGACGTCCTTATTTTCGCATTTGGTTTTGAATTTGGGCAAATTGTTTTTGGCGATCCACTCGTCCGGCACGTCGGTGAAGACGGCGTCCATGGCCACGGCGTGATCGGCTCGGAACCTCAGCATGGTGTCGGTCAGACACCTCGTTCCGGTTCGCCAGACGCCTATCCTGGCCGGAGTGATCTTTTTGATGGCCAGGAGAGCCTCGCGGTTGTGGGGGTTGGGCACGTTGATGCGGCTGGAGAGATCTTCCTCGAGAATGTCCGGCAAGATGTCGCCCGAAACTGCGGTCTGCGCGGCGTTCGAAGCGGAAATCGCTCCTTGAGACAGGGCGCCGGAAGCGGCCATTTCCCTGAGAGCCTGAGCCACGAATTTTTTTATGTCTATCTCGGAAACCATAATTGAATCCCCTCGGGGTTTTTTTGTCGACCAGATCGAAAATCAAATTCTAATAGAAGAGGGAAGCGTCGCCGGCTTTGGCGGTCAAACGGCCTTTCTCGTCCATCAGCTCCATCTTTTTCATCCACTCGAAGAATTCGGGCGCCGGGGTTCGGCCCAGAACTTCCCGCAAGGTGGCGTCGTCATGGTAAGAGGTGTCCTGATAGGCCAGCATGACGTCGTCGCTCACCGGCACGCCCATGTAATAGTTGGCTCCGGCCATGGCCGTCAGCATGGTGGCCATTTCCTGATCGTCCTGATTGATCTTGGTGTGGTTGGTGTAGCAGGGAGCCATGCCCATGGGGATGCCCAGAAGCTTGCCCATGAAGTGGTCTTCCAGGCTGGCCCTGATTATCTGTCGGCCGTCGTACAAAGTTTCCGGGCCGATGAAGCCGGAGACGTTGTTGAGCATGAACGGTCTGTAGCGGCGGGCCAGGCCGTAGCAGCGAGCTTCCAAAGTCATGAGATCCACGCCGCCGTCGGCGTCGATGGATTGTTCGGAGCCCTGCCCGGTCTCGAAATACAGAAGATTCGGGCCGGGGGCCTGACCGAAGCGGCGAATGCAGTCGTAGGCCTCGTCCAAAATGGCCGCCGTGACGCCAAAGCCGTCGT
>JAIRTO010000187.1 GCA_031254895.1 Deltaproteobacteria bacterium | reverse complement strand
TCAGGCAGATTCTTCGAGAAATGTTTGACGCCTAGCCGGGTCGGACTGAATAAGGTTTTGCGCCCTAATCAAAGCTTTCAGGATCATTTGGGGAGGGCGGCCATTTTTCGGAGGGGGGCGCCAGGGGCGGGCCGCATTCTCAGCTTTGAACCAATAAACGATTTTTTTGGTCCGCTCTTTTCGGCTGACGAGCCGTCCTTCGACGGCCGGCGCCGGCCTTTTTGGGCCATCGGCCCCTCCGAAGACGAAAAGCTCGGCCAGCTGGCGAGCTTTATTCGACAAAAAAATATTGCTAAAAGACCGCTATTGCCGTCAAAAATTGCCGAAAAACCCTCCCCTCCGTTGGCGAGCCTTTTGGGGAGAAGCGGCCATTTTCGACGGAGAAATGTCGCGTCTGCTTCTAGGCTGATCGATCCCGGAAAAAACCGGGCGGACTTGGGTCCTGGCCCCTCCGGCAGTCTAGTTTTTTGGCCCGCAAACAACTGGGGCCCGAACCCGTCATCGCCGAGCCAGGGCGGCGGGAGCCAATTTCAGGAAAGGAGGCGGCAACGTCTTTGCGCTTTTTGGCGCTTCCACGACGTTGCTCATAATTATGCTCGAAATACGGTTTCACGGTCGCGGCGGTCAGGGAGCCGTCACTTCGGCCGAGCTGATGGCCCAGACGGCCATCGGCATGGGCAAATACGCCCAGGCTTTTCCGAGCTTCGGCCCGGAACGGCGCGGCGCTCCGGTGACGGCCTTTTTGCGCATTTCCGACAAGCCCATCAGGATCAGAGAGAAGGTTTACAACCCCGACGTCGTCGTGGTTCTCGATCCTACGGTCATGTCGGTCACCAAGGTGGATCAAGGACTCAAGGCCGACGGCCTTTTGCTCGTCAACACCGCTCATTCCGTCGACTCTCTCAGGAAGCAGTTCGGCTTCACCCAGAAAATCGCCACCATCGACGCCATGAGCATCGCCTTGGAGATCCTCAAGGTGCCCATAACCAACACGGTCATGCTCGGCGCTTTTTCCAAGGTTCTGGGTCAGGCCTCTCCGGCTGACGTCGAGGAGCCATTCAATCATCGCTTCGGGCCTTCCCTGGCTCCGAAAAATCTGGACGCCTTCAAAAGGGCGTTCGATGAGGCCAAAGTGGAGGGGTCGCTATGAAAAAGCCAGCCATAGACGCCTTAGCCAAGGTCGGCGATCTGCCGTTGGGCTTCACCGCCAAACCTGGCAGCACCATCGCTTTCAAGACCGGCGACTGGCGCTCGGTGCGTCCCGTGTTGGATCGGGAAAAATGCATCTACTGCGGATTCTGCTATTACTATTGCCCTGACGGAGTCTACGAGGACATGGGCAAAGACGAAAAGTACTATAAGGCTGATCTGGACTACTGCAAGGGTTGCGGCATCTGTGCCCACGAGTGTCCCAAGAAGGCCATCACCATGACCTTGGAGGAGGTGTAAGCAATGGCCAAGCGCATAGGCATGGAAGTCTCTCTGGCTGTGGCTGAAGCCGTCAAACTTTGCGACGCCGACGTCATAGCCGCCTACCCCATCACCCCGCAGACCCACATCGTCGAACATCTCTCCGAGCTGGTCGCCGACGGCTCTCTTAACGCCGCCTACATCCCGGTGGAATCCGAACAATCGGCCATGAGCTCCTGCATCGGCTCGTCCGCGGCCGGGGCCAGGACCTTCACCGCCACCAGCTCGCAGGGACTGGCTCTGATGAACGAGATGGTCTTCATCGCCCCGGTTCTCAGAACCCCCATCGTTCTGGCCGTGGCCAACCGGGCCTTGTCCGCTCCCATCAACATCTGGAACGACCACAGCGACATCATGAGCGTCCGCGACACCGGCTGGATCAGCGTTTTCGCCGAAAACGGCCAAGAGGCTCTGGATCTGACCATCATGAGCTTCCGCATCGCCGAGGATCCGGCGGTCAGTCTTCCGATCACCATGAACATCGACGGGTTCACCCTCTCGCACTTCATCGAGCCCATCATGATTCCCGAAAAGGCCGAGGTGGACAAATATCTGCCTCCCTTCAAGCCCAGCTTGCAGTTGGACATCAAAAACCCCATTTCCATAGGTCTTCTGGGCGCCCCGGATTGCTACACCGAAGCCCGCAAGGCCACCGACGACGTTTTGTGGGAGTCCAAGAAGACCGTCGTCAAGGCCTTCGACGAATTCGAAAAGCAGTTCGGCCGCAAATACCGGACCGTCGAGACCTATCGCCATGAAGACGCCGAAACCGTCATCGTGTCCATGGGCTCCATTTCCGAGACGGCCATGACGGCCGTGGACGAGATGAGGGATCAAGGGCACAAGGTCGGTCTGGTCAGAATCAGGCTCTGGCGCCCCTTCCCTGAGGAAGAGTTCCTGGCCGCCGTGGCCAAGGCCAAGAATCTGGCCGTCATAGACAGACACATGGTTCTGGGCTGCTCCAACGGCCCGGTGGCCCTTGAAGTCAAGAGCCTGCTCTATTCTTCCTCTAGTCGGCCCAACATCTCCAATTTTATTCTGGGCTTGGGCGGTCGCGACGTCACTCGCGACGATTTCAAGCATATTCACGAGCGGGCGGCCTCCGGCCAGGTTCAGACCCGTTTCGATCTGGTGGGGGTGTACGAATGAGAGCGGCAGACGTCAGCTACGAAAAAATCAACAAAAACAACTTCCCGAAAGGCCCGGATTCGCTGGCCCCAGGCCATCGGGCCTGTCAAGGCTGCGGCGAGGTTCTGGCCTTGCGGCTTCTTTTGAAAGCTCTGGGCACCGAGTTCATCGCCGTTTCGGCCACCGGCTGCATGGAGGTCTGCACCGGCCCCTATCCCCAGTCCGCCTGGCGGATGCCCTGGATACACGTGGCCTTCGAAAATGCGGCCGCCGTGGCCTCAGGCGTCGACGAGGCCGTTCAGGTTCTTCGTCGCAAGGGCAAGGGCTATGACAAGCGCATTCCGGTCGTCGCCTTCGCGGGCGACGGCGGGACCGCCGACATCGGCATGCAGGCCCTCTCCGGGGCGCTGGAGCGTCACCACGACAACTTCGTGTACGTCTGCCTGGACAACGAAGCCTACATGAACACGGGCATTCAGAGAAGTTCGGAGACTCCCTTCGGGGCCAACACGACGACCTCTCCGATCGGTTCTCACTCCAAAGGTCAGTACACCTGGAAGAAAAATATGCCGGCCATCGCCGCCGCTCACGGGGTTCCCTATGTGGCCACCGGCAGTCCCGCCTTCCAGTTCGACCTGATGAGCAAGATGCGTCGGGCGGCGGCCATCGAAGGCCCGGCCTATCTCCACATCTACGCCCCTTGTCCGACCGGCTGGCGCATGAAGCCGGAACTCTGCATCGAGAGCGCCAGACTGGCCGTTTCGACGAGAATCTTCCCTCTCTACGAAGTCGTCGACGGTTGCTATCAGCTGACCCGCCAAGTCGCGGAGCCCAAGCCCATCGCCGATTACTTCAAGATTCAGGGTCGCTTCAAGCACCTGAAGGAAGACGACGTCGCCTACATCACCGATAGAGTCAACGCCGACTACGACCGACTGGTCAAGCTCTCCGAGCAGTTCCCGGTGGTCGCCTCGGCCGGCTGATTCTCCAAAGGGCGTCGGCCGGAAGCCTTTCCCCTCGTCTTCCAAGGGGAAACCGTCTTTTTGGCCGACGCCCATCGTCGCCTCCTTTGGCTTTTGGCCAAGGCGTTTTTTTGTCAAGCGAGTTTAGGGCCGCCTGTCGAGGCCAAAACGGCCTCGACAGGCTTTGGCCTCAACCGCCGCATGTTCGCCCGTTTTTCCATGATTTGCTGGTCATATGGGTTTTCCTTCCCAATAGCAGCTGACGATCCAGCTGTCTTTCCGGTTCAATCCAGCCTTTTTTGCTCT
>JAIRTO010000184.1 GCA_031254895.1 Deltaproteobacteria bacterium | reverse complement strand
GCGCGGCTGAAGACGTTTTTCTTCGCGGCGAAATGAACGCTCTACGAAAGGTCGGCTTCGAAGCTCTTGCTCAGAGGCGAAGCCGGCCTCGCTTCGCCATCGGGAATTGGCGCCGCGATCATCGCCAAAATCCGTTCGGAACGAAAGGAACGTGAGGGACGAGACGGAACGAGACGGACGAGGCGTAACGAGGCGGACGAGGCGAAACGAGGGGGACGAGGCGGAGGGAGGGGAACGAGGGGAACGAGGGGAACGAGGGGAACGAGAGGAACGAGAGGGAACGGCCTCGGTTCGCCTCATAGTTGGTTAGGGAGAGCGTTATTTGCGCTCGAGGTTCTAAAAAACCGGCATAATTGCCTCAATGGCCGGCCAATGTTAAAATGACGCCAGCCGGATCGCGCATGTTTTGGCCCGACGTCGTCTTTGACGGCCTTTTTTCGTTTATTGGCCGACGGAAACGAGAATTCGGAACCCTCGGCCTATGGCCGTTTGTCTGGCGTCATTTCTTCCTCTTTTTGACTGTCGGCCTCGTTTTCGGTCGCGATTGGCGCGTCGTTTCGTCGTCCTTTCGTCGCTGCTGCTGACGATGATGATGATGATGAAAATGACGATGATGATGATGACGATGACGGCGGAGGCTTTTTTCCGTCTCGAATTAGCCAAAAACGCCGATTTTTTTGCTTGTCGCCTGACGTCGAATCGTTTCCCGCCTCGTCGCGAGATTGGCTTTCCAGTCAAGACGGCTTCATCGTTTTTTTTGTCGACAAGGGCCATTTTTTGGCCGTTCGGTTCTATTTCCCCTGAGCTTATTCTCAGGCGCGGTTTGGATTATCTATGAAAGTTTCCCTTTCCTGGCTGTCAGACTACATCGATCTGGGCGATTTGGCTCCAGCGGAGTTGGCCGGCATTTTGACCATGGCCGGACTTGAAGTCGAGGACGCGAGAGATCGACTGGATTTTTTAGCCACGGTCGTATCCGCCAAGGTCGTTCGCATACGGGATCTTGGCGGGGTTCTGCGGGCGCTGGAGCTTGACGTCGGCGAACATGGCCGTCTGCAGGTTCTTTGCGGAGATCCTTCGACGGATCTAGGGCTAAGTTATCCGTTGGCCTTGTTGGGGACGGAACTCCCAGCCGGCGTCGTCAAGGAGAAAGTCATTTCCGGCTTCGCTTCTCAAGGCGTTTTGTGCTCGGAGGCCGATTTGGGGCTTTCGGCGGAAGCCGGCCGGGTGATGCCCTTAAACGATCCTCCGCCGGGGAGCAATCTCAAGGATCTTCTAGGACTGTCGGACGTCGTGCTGGACGTCAGCGTCACTCCCAACAGAGCCGACGCTCTCTGCATGATTGGCGTCGCCCGGGATCTTTCCGCCCTGTTGAACAGACCCCTGCGGACGCCGGAACCGGCCTTGAGCGAGTCCGACGTTGCCGTCGATTCGCAGATGAAGGTCAGCCTGGAAGACCCGGATAGCTGCTTTCGGTATGCCGGAAGGGTTATTAACGGCGTCGCCGTTCGTCCCAGTCCGGCTTGGCTGGCCGCCCGACTTTTTTCCGCCGGCTTGAGGCCCGTCAACAACATAGTCGACGTGACCAATTACGTCATGTTGGAGATGGGGCTCCCGCTCCACGCCTTCGATCTGAGCAAATTGGAAGGCCCGGAAATAATCGTCAAAGTCTACGGCTCCGGCGAGAAGTTCACCACTCTGGACGGGCAGGAGAGGGAGCTCAAGGCGGACAAAACTGTCATGATTTGCGATAAGGCCAGAGCCGTGGCCATCGGCGGGATCATGGGCGGCCTCAACACCGAGGTGGACGACTCGACTGCGGACGTCTTTTTGGAAGGGGCTTGCTTCAATCAGGCGATTATTCGTCGCGCCTCCAGAGCTCTCGGCCTTTCCACCGACGCCTCGTACCGCTTCGAACGGGGCATGGATCCCAACGTCTGCGGCTTGGCCGTCGACCGGGCCGCCCAGCTCATGGCCGAACTGGGCGGAGGCTCTGCGGCCAAAGGGCGACTGGACGCCTATCCCCGCGTCGTCAAGCCTAAGACGGTCAGATTCTCGGCGGAAAAATGCAACAGTCTTTTGGGAACTCGCCATAAGCCCGAAGAAATTGAGAGGACGCTCAAGGCCATCGGAGTGGAGCTGGAAAAAGAGTCGACTGGCTCGTATTTGGCCAAGCTGCCCACTTTCAGACCAGATCTGACCAGGGAGGTGGATTTGATCGAGGAAGTGAGCCGTCTGGTCGATTTCGCCTCGCTTCCGGCCACGCTGCCGAAACCGCCGGGAGCGGCCGCTCCTCCGCCGTCTCCCTACAGGCTCAGGCAAAAGATAAGAGAGGTCTTATGTTCAGCCGGCTTTTTCGAGGCTTTGACCTACTCTTTCATCAACATGAATCTCCTGGAAAAGCTTGGCCTCCCTGAAGAGCACAGCTGGCGCGCGGATTGCGTAAGGGTCTTGAATCCAATTTCCGAAGATCACGGCGTTCTGCGGCCGTCCCTTTTGCCTGGACTCCTCAGCTCCTTGCGGCTGAACCAGTACCACGGCAGCTGGGATGCGGCCATCTTCGAAGCGGGGAACGTTTTTCTGAAAAATCCGGCGGATCCGAAACCTCTGGAAAAGCAGAGGCTGGGGGTCGTCTTGTCCGGACAATTGGGCAGCGGAGAAGTCCATTCGCCAAAGCGCGGAGTCGATTTTTGGGACATCAAAGGGGTCATGGAGCGTCTAGGCGAGGCCTTGAATCTGGAATTGACCTTTTCCGCGACCTGCGCTTCTCTGCCGGTTTTTTACGAGCCCGGACAAGCGGCGGTCGTCTTCGCCGGCGACGGCGAGATTGGCCATCTCGGCTTGTTGTCGCAAGCCACGCGAGACGATCTTGGCCTCAAAGAGGCCGGCGGACTCGTCTACCTCTTGGAGATGGAGCTAGACGGCCTTTCCCCCGAAGTCAAGACCACCTTCAAGCCTTGGTCCAATTATCCCGGGATTACCCGCGATCTGGCCATCGTGCTGGCGCGGGACATTCCAGTTCAAGACGTCTTGAACTCCCTCGACGAAATGGAGAACTTGCCCTTGGCCGGGACGACGGTTTTCGATCTGTATCAAGGGGACAAGATTCCTGCCGACAAAAAAAGTCTGGCCTTGCGGCTGTTCTTCCAGGAGCGCGATCGGACTTTGACGGACGAGCAGGTCAACGGCTATTTCGACGGCATCGTCGCCGTTTTGGCCAAACGGTTTTCCGCCGCTCTGCGGAGTTGAAAAAGCCGCCGGCTTTTTCCCGGTCATGCGCTTTTTTCGGCCTGAGACGTCAAAGGAGGGCTTGGTTTTGAAACGTTACACCTCTGGTCTGACCAGGAGCGAACTAATACAGACGCTTCGTCGGCGATTGTCCGTTTCGGGCAGGGACGCCTCGGACATCATCGAGACCTTCATAGAAATCATATCCGATGCCCTCCAAGCCGGCGGAAGCGTCTCCATTTCCGGTCTGGGCAAATTTAAGACCAGTCAGACACCGGCCAGGCCTGGCCGAAATCCCAAGACCGGCGAGCCTTTCGTCGTTCCGGCCAAGACCAGGCTGTCTTTCGGCATGAGCAAGACCTTTCGTTCGGCTCTGGAGCGGAGTAGGAGCGAAGGATTCGACCAAACCGCCGGAACGTGGACGGAGACCGAAGCGTTCCCGTCCGACGCGGAGGGGGAAAACGACGATGACGTCCTTTGAGCTGTCGACTTGGCGGACGCAGAAGAAACGAGGCGATAAAGAACAGCGACGCGAAAAGAGAGAGGCGATAAAGAACAGCGAGGCGAAAAAGAAGAGAGGTCATAAAAAGAAGAGAGACGATAACGGAAGAGAGGCTGCATGAAGCTTGCGCGTTTCGGCTTTCCCTCAGGCGACCGGCTTTCAGTTGCGGGGCGATTGGCCAGGAAGGAAAAAAAACGGTCAGGGAGAGAAAAAAGCGAAGGCCCTGTTTTTCGCTTTATCCTTGCTTGCCGGAATAGCGATTATTTTCAGTCAATCGTTGTGGTCGTTCCAAAAAACCAAAAAATGGTGACCTTAAGATGAGCGAAGACTTCAAGCGAACAGTCCCCGAAACGGCTCCTGAGCAAGATGCGGTCTATTACCAGGTGCAGGACATGGCGATCATTCTTGACCTCAGAGAGCATGTCGTGCGGAATTGGCTGAAGAATTTGCCTCAGATAGTCCCCTACAAGCTGAATAAAAGAAAAGTCTTGTATACAAGGACTCATCTCGCTTTGGTGAGGGAAGTCAAGCGTCTCGTGACGGAGGGCTATTCGCTTCAAGGCGCCTGCGCCGCCGTGACCCAGCGGCAAAGAAAATTGCCCCATCTTTTCGACTGGCCGGAATTGGACGCCGCAGAGGCCGACGCGTCCTTCTCGGACGCGTTCATTGGCGCCCCTCGCGACGTTTCCCCCGGCGACGCTTTAAAAATTAAAAATTCCGCGACGGCTCTGAGCGGATTGTTGGACGATTCCGATTCTCCTGACGCCACTTCCGCCTTTGAAGAGGGGGATCCGGAGCCGGACGAGGACTTCGACGGCGATGATTCGGCTGATCCCTCGGCTGATTCCGGAGAAGAGTCGAATGGCCGCAGAGCGGACGAAGGCGGAGAAGAGGGAGTGACGGACAAAAGATTTCTCCAAGAGCTCTCTCGACAGTTCGACTTTCTGAACAACGACGACGAGACTGATTTGGAGGACGAAGGCGGGACATTTTCCGAGTTTCGCTCAAAAGAGTCAGGCGATCGACTCCCCGAGCGGCTCCCGGGTGACGGCCCGTCATCTTCCGAGGAAATTCTCGATGACATTAAAAAGGGACTGCTTGACATCGCGCAGATTCTGTCGCGCTCAATAGAATTTTGATTATGGACTCAACCGACGACAAAAAAGATAAAGGCGCGGCCGAAAATTCGGCCGCCGGAGACGCTTCGGAGTCTTTTCGTCCGTCCGAACGTTTGGCCCCCGATTCGCCCTTAGTCGCTCCCAACTCGAACGAAATGGAGCTTCTTCGGCAGTGCGGCTTGTTCTTTTGGCGGGGAGGGAACAGACGGGATCAGAAAAGGATTCTGGATGCTTCCAAATCTAGGCGAGAAAAACTCGACTGCGATCCGGCGCAATATCTGGCCGTTTTGAGGAATTCTCCAAAAGAATGGGATGAACTGTGGAACTTGGCCCCTGCGCGCAACGGCCAGATCTTTTTCTGGTTTCCGGCGCAGTTTGAAGTTCTGAGCCAGATGCTTCAGGAGAGAGCGGTCACGGCGGCGGAACGGAAGCTTGAGCTTCTTTCGGTCGGCTGCGGCCGAGGCTACGAGCCGTATTCATTGGCCATGGCCATGGCCGGAACCAATTTGACGGGCAAGGGCTGGAACATAACCATCGACGCCATGGACAACTGCGAAATGGAGCTGGAAAAAGCCCGGGCCGCTGATTTTGCGGCCGAAGATCTCCGTTGGCTTAGTCCCGAAGCGGCCAGGCGCTGGTTCGTTCTGCGCGCCGCCGGCCGTCACTTCAAACGCGAACTTGGTCCGCCCGTCAATTTTCATAAACTCAATCTGGCCGAAGCGGACGCCGACGAACTGGCCGGCGTCAAAGAAAAGTACGACGTCGTCTTTTGTCGGGGTCTGACTTTCGCCTGCCCCGACGATCTGACTCTGAGGTTCGGCAGCGCGATAGTTTCCTTGCTGGCTCCGGAAGGTCTCTTGTTCCTCGCCCCTGGAGAATTTTTGCCGGAATTGAATGGCGTCAGGGCGGAAGAAAGAGCCGGCGTGGTTTACTATCGCAAGATTGTCGCGGCAGGCTCGCCGAAAGCCAACGTTTTCCATGTGCCCAAGAGAGAGACTAGACGCAAGACCGCCAACCCGAGGCCTGTCTCCAAGCCGGAGCCGGTTGTCGGCGACGCTTTTGGCCGTCGCGAAACGTTGCTGAGTTCTTTTCAAGACAAGCTTGCCGAAGATCCCGACGAAGCGAGGGACATCGTTTTGGAAATGCTGAGCGACGAATTGGAGGCCGGGGGGCTTTCCGTCGAAGCTTTGCGGCTCATGGCCGCAGTCGAAGGAGTCTTGGACCGCCAGGAGCGCAAGCGAACCATTGACGATTTTCTGGCCAGATGGGCCGATTAAGACAAAATTTCATTGCAGTCGTTCAGGCGGGCGGGAGCTGGTCTCGAAAAAATATTGAAAATGACCTCAATTAAGCGCCCGCTCGCGACAGGCCAAAAAAAATCGTTTTTCCTGCAAGTAGCCGTGAATTTGCTGCAAGCCTTTGACGGCGCCGACCTCTATTGCGTTAAGAAGCGAGCCGTCAAACAGTGCGCAAGCCTTTGATTTGCTCTGACCGTCAATGGCGTCATCGGAATAGGCGGATCGTTCAATGAAGCGATCAGCCTTCTTGCAGGGGAACTCTTTGGCAAGCATGAAAACGCCGTCATTGGTCAAGCAGTCGGTCAGGCGGCGTTTGCCATCGGGCGCCATAAGTTTGAACCCCTTACAATTTGTAAGGACTTCGCTTCCGGCTTTTTTCAAGCGATTTTTGAGGACATGCCAATAGTTGCGTGAATCCTAACTCTGACTCGATATGTTGACAATATCAATGACGGAGAACCGCCATTTGGAGCTTTCATCGTCCCAAACGGCGCGAACCTCTTTGTCGACGAAAAATCGGATTGAGATTTTGTTCATTGGCCTGGTTATAAACTTGTGCAATGCGTCAATATCCATAACTTATTCAGTCATTGAAACCGCTTTTCAGCCTGGCGGCGAACAGGAGCCAAGGGGCCATGACATTTATGTCGACGCCAATTTAGGCGGCCGAAGGGCCGACGGCCTTGGTTTTGTCCAACTGGCCGACGTCGGTGACTCTGAAGGCGAGCGTCGCTCCCATGACCATTCTGGTGCCGTCGTTTAGTCTGACTTCTCTGTCCGTCCTGTCGCAGACGACGAAGCAGTCCCCGCTGGAGCCGGCCAATCTGGCCATTTCGTTCATGTACTGCGTCATGTGGGCCACCGTCTTGTTGACGACCTCTTCAAGCTTTTGGCCGTCGAGCAGACCGTCCGGCAGAAAAGCCCTGAATCCCGAAAAATCCGGGAGGGAGACAATGTCGGCCTTGCGGAACAGCGAGACTGTCGAGGCGGCCGCGCCGACGGCGCTGGCGACGTGACAGCCTGGAGGGGAGACGACGACGGACTTGGAGTATTTCGCGACGAAGGGAGCCAGGACATGGGCCGGGGCGCCCAATAAGACCACCGGATCCTTTAAGGTCATGGAAAAATCGATCAGTTCCCCTTTTTGACCGCTCAAGATTCGACCCAGAACGCGATCGGCGGCCAGGTCGCCTTCTTCGCGTTTTAGCCCTTCGCTCTTCAAAGCCAAGGTGGCGAGGTCTCCGGCCAGTATTTGGCCCATTTTGTTCAAAACCCTCCGACAAAACTCTTCGACGCCGATTTTTTGCCGCTCCGCCAGCGATTTCGCGCCCAAAAAGGAAGCTTCCATCGGTCCGCAGTTGAACAGGCCCAAGACGTTCATGCAGTCCGTCGGCGTGAAGGCCGAAGCCAGAATGGCCGGATGGGTCAAGGCGTTCAGACCGGCGAACAGCCGCCCGTTTTTCAGACAGACGTTCTGGTAGTCCGAGACTAGAAGAGGCCGTCCTTGACGCTGGCGGAGCATCTTCAATATCTCCGTCTCGTCTTCGCTCATCTCCGGTCCTGGAGGCAGGTTGGGGATGAGGAAGGAAAGATGGGGCGTGAAGTAGGGATTATTCGCGTTCGGGGCGGTCACGACCGAACCGGGGTGCATGGCCTCCAGACGGCAGAGGGGCAGGACTCTTCTGGGACCGATGGCGATTTCGCCGTCGACGTCAATTTCGATGAGACTGTCGCCGCCCAAACCTCTGGTCGAGATGTCCACGGCTTCCACCATGGTGTGCCAGCCGCCGACCTTGGCGCCGTCTATGTTGACTTTCGGCCGGCCGTCTTTTAGGTAGGCCAGATCGGAAGTGGT
This sequence comes from Deltaproteobacteria bacterium, assembly GCA_031254895.1. GTDB lineage: Bacteria > Desulfobacterota > Desulfarculia > Adiutricales > Adiutricaceae > JAIRNQ01. Next base: position 5,119 of record JAIRTO010000184.1, on the reverse strand, counting down.
GCCTCCAACGTCGAGAACCCAAAGGTTTTTTTGACCGGCGGAAAGAAAGCCTCTGGCCAGTCTCATGGCTCCGACCAGTCCGGCCGCCGGCCCGGAGACCACCGTTTCGATGGGTCTGGCTCTAGCCCAGGCCTCGCCGACCAGACCTCCATCGCCTTTGACCACCATGACTGGGGCGGAGATGTTCATTTTTTCCAAGGCTTCGGCCACGGCGTCCAGAAGGCGGTTGACGATGACCACCAGACCGGCGTTGAGGGCGGCGGTGGCGGCCCGCCGCATGGCTCCCAGTTCTCCCGTCAGAGAACGCCCCAAAGTGATCGGCTTGTCGCTTATGGTCTTGATCAGCTCCTGAGCTCTGAGCTCGTGAGCCGGATTTTTGACGCTGAAAAAGCTGGAAACGGCCCAAGCCGAAACCAGAGGAGCCGCCTCTTCGACTTTCCGGAGAAGGGCCGTTTCATCCAAAGGCAGGTCCTGGCGACCGTAATAGTCGTGTCCGCCGTCGACGAAGATGGGCGAGACCGCCGGCAGCTTGGACAAGAGTTCTCTGACCAGGTCTTGGCCGCTGTCCAGGCCGATCATGACCAGACCCACCCGGTGTCCGTAACCTTCGGCGATCGCGTTGGTGGCCAAGGTCGTGGAGAGGTTGACCGAACGCAGACGGCGGCTGACGGCGGACAGATCCGTCTTGGCGGCCAGGGCGGTTAGGGCGCCGACAATGCCCAGACCGAGATCGTGATGAGTCGTGGCCGACTTGGCTTCGGCCAAGACTACTCCGCTTTCCGGTTCGTATAAAACGACGTCCGTGTTGGTGCCCCCAGTGTCGAGGGCTAAAATTAAGCTGTCAGCGTCAGGCATTTTCGGTTTTCTCCAGAAGCGAAGTTTTGACGGAAACGAAAGAGGGTCGAATCGGCCCCCAGAAAAAAACGCTGTTGACGGAGGGGCGGCCTGACCGGCGAGCCAAAGGCGGAAACTTTTGGCCTTGGGCCAGGCCGGAGACCAGGAACATAAAGGCGGCTTTTTTTTTGGCGAAAAAGTTCAGTCGCCAGGCGACCCTTTTTGGCCGCAAAAACGAGCTGGCCGGCGGCGGCGGAAAGGCTACGGAAAGGCGGCCAAAAAAGGCCGCAAAAAGCGTTTGAATCGGCGATTTTCTTTAATTTACGGCCTTCGGTTCGCCAGCGTCAAGAAAAGGACAAGCCTTCGCGCGGGACACGCGCGAAGGCTTTATTGTCGTCGGGAGCGATAGTCGAAGATTTGGCCGAGCAAACCGCCTCTTGGCCAAATCCGGCCTTTTCTCCTCTGTCCTGACGCAAAAAAGCCAAGGCTAATTTTACCACAACTTCGCCGCGTTAAAACCGTCTTCGGATTTGTCTGACCATTTAGAGACGTTGTTCTCAATCTATTGCCGCATGGCGCGGGCGGCTTCTTCCATTTTGACGATATGGCGGCCAGCGTTTTGTCGGCTCATATTGGCCTGGCTTCCTCAAGCATTTGGTGTTTAACGCAATCTTGGAAGCCGCCAGAGGTCGTCAAATCAATTTTGGCCCCCCGAAAGCTGTTCCAGTCCATCACGCCTCCCGCCGACAGACGGCAAGGCGACTGGCGAATCCGCAGCCGCCAAAAAGTCGACATCGCTTTTCTTGGCGTCAAGCCCTTCCATACGCTCCGCAGCGGCGCGGACTTTCGCTGTAGGTTAAAACGGCAATCGCGTCCGCAATAGAAAAAGGTTTTTTTCCCTGTCCGCATTCCAAGCGGGGGCGGATGGTTTTTCATCCAAAAGTCTTAGGGAACTGTTTTTGTCCGTCTGTTTGTCCATTCCGTTGAAAAGCCATAGAAACTTTAAATTTTGCCGTTTCAAGCCGGCTTCATGTCGACAGCGAACGACCTGTCGACTCGCGGATGTTTCCTGTCCCGGGGCGCAGCGAAGGTATAGGAAAGTTTGGGCCTCTAAACGGCGCCCGGGCCATTTTAGGCGCCTGGGTCGTTTTTGGCTCCGGGGTCGCCCTCGCGCCCGGGGCTCCCTGACGAACAGGTTATGCCCAGGTCGGCGCATTCCGCCAGGAACGCGTCTGTTTCTGGGGAACCGGCCGAAACGGGCTCCGGGGTCCATATGACGTCCCCCGGCTCCAAAATCGGCTTGGCCAAACGGAGCCAACTGCGCAAGACCGCCTGGACGTCGGTCGGTCGCTCATCCGGCCGCCGAACCGGAGCCCGTTCATCCGTCGTCGGCTGGCCGGCGTCGTCTTCAGGCTCGTTTCCTTCCGTCTCGCGCCCTTCCGTCGCTTCGAAGAGCGATTCGTCCTCAAGCTCGTCATAAGCCTCGAATTCGTCGGCAAGATCCACGTCCAGTCCGGAAGAAAGATCTTCTATTAGGCTTTCTTCCCCGCGCAGGGAGACGAGCATCTCCAACCGAAGCTCCTTGGCTTCTTTCAGGCTGTCTTGGGCGAGCCGATCGAGGCGGAGTCGATAATTCCACAAGGCCACCATCAGAAAATCCCTCTTGACGAGAAAGGGCGAGGAGGGCTCGCCCGCGCTTTCGGATTCGCCGAGGGAGGCGGGGAAACCTGCGGCCGTTTGGCCCGCTCGAACGGCTTTGACTATGTCGCCGACGTTTTCCGAAGAGCGGGAAAAGGGGAGCTCGAACATGTTCCGGAAAGATAAGGGGACATCGCCGCCCTCGCGCAAGATGCGCACCAAAGCCGCAAAAGCGCTTTTGAATCCGGACGGCTCTTTCAGAAAAAAGGGAGACAAGTCCGCTTTTATCGGCTCTTCCGCCATGGAGGCGCATCTGAATTCCTCCCAGGAAGGCCAAGTCAGGTAAAAGGCTTTCGGCGGAGGAGAAATGAATTGCAGACTGATGAAAGGGCAGACGATGAGGCGGCCCGAAGATTTGACGGTCATAAGAGGCCCCGATAAATGCTGGCCGAGACGCCTTTCGGCCGAAGTTTCGCTCAATTGGCCGGCTTCGAGTCGGCTTAAGGCCAAAGCCGCGAAAGCCGAGCCGCAGCGGCAAAGGTTTCAGTTTTGTTCAATCGCTTTCTTCGACGAGGGACGGAGCCGTTTGGTCTTCGTCCGGCGACTCGACCGCGCAGCAGTCGGCGGACGAGGCGACGGGAAAATTGTTCCACTTTCCTTTATAGCCGAAGACCTCCGCGATAGCCGCTTGGTAGCTGTTCACGTTGAGCAGGTAATCCATATGTTCGCCTCGAAGAACGGTCATGGATTTTGGGCCGCCGGCGTAGCTGTCGTAGTTGCGCAGTCCCAGTTCAAAAGGAACTATCTCGTCGTCAGGACTGTGCAGGACCAAAAGGAAAGAAGGGGAAACATTGGCCAGCCGCTCCAAAGTGTTGAAGGAGTCGCCTATAATGTAGGGCAGCAAAGGCTTGAGGTATGGAGCGTGGAAGACGGCGGCGTCCTGAAGCGTGGTGAAGGTCGAGTCGAGGATCAGAGGATTTCGGCTCTCCTTTTTGGACTCGGCCAAGTAGGCGGCGACTCCGCCGCCTAAGGAAAAGCCGTGAATGAGGATCTTTTCCGGGGCTATGTTTTTTTCCAGGAGAAAATTCCAAGCCGCCTCGGCGTCCGCATAGGCGGCCTCTTCGGAGGGAGAGCCTTCAGAAAGGCCGAAACCTTCGTAATCGACGGCCATAACCCCGTAACCCAACTGGTGATATAGCATGATGCGGCCGATCATCAGCTCCAGGTTCCCCGCATTGCCGTGAAAGAGAAGAACAACCGGGGCGTCGGCGTCGGCCGGCAGATACCAGCTGTTGAATTTTCGGCCATTTGTCCCGGTCAGCCAGACGTCCTCGAAAGGCCAGCTGGTTTTCGAGATGTGATTGCTGAACTCCTTCGACGGGAAGAAGATGATCTTGTTCTTGAAAAGAAAAACAGCGCCCAGCAAGAGCGCAAAAGTCACGGCGACGGCGACGAGCGTTCGGGTCAAGATTTTTTTGAAGCTGAGGCGGCGAACCTCCATTCCCTTTTTGCCGAAATAAAAGCCTTTTGTTAACCAACTCATATTTTTCCTAAAAAAGAAAACCGCCTTTTGGACGGCATTCACGTATTGGCCCGTCATTCCGGGCAATTTTAAGCCTATTTGGCGACGGTCGTCTTACAGGCGCCGACCGGCCGGCCAGCCAGCCGGCCCAAGGGGCCGCAGACGATTTTGCGCGATTTGTTCCTTTTGCGCCCCTTTTGTTGCCTTTGACGAGCGCGGAAGACGGACAAGAGGCTGGACATGAGGACGGAGACGCTGCCGTTTCGGCAGGGAAACGGAGGAAGTTTCCAGGTTTTGCGCCGTTTTTTTGGGCTCGGCCTTGGCGACGCCAGCGAGGCATAAAAAAATATTATATCCGCAATCGTTTCCTTTGACCATGCATAATTGACCGTTGTTCGGTCGAAGCTCGTTCGAATTAAGGAAACTTCTTCATAAAGATCTGTTTTTTCCTTTTCCAGGTCTTGCCCGGAACGTCTTTTTTTGGGCCGCAAACGACTGACCGGACTTTCCAGGGCCGGACGACGGGAACCGCAAAAGATGGCGGCTCCGTCGCCGGGGAGGGCGATTTTATTTGTCTGACCGACTTCGTCTGGCCCCTAGAGCGCGGACGAGCCATATTTTTCGCTGGAGGCCCTTCGCCAGGGTGGTTGAACATCTTGGGGCCGGGAGCGACAGAACGACGCCGCAGCTGAACGAAGGCTGCGGCTGAACGACGCTGCGGCTGAACGAAGATGCGGCTGAACGAAGACGCGGCTGAACGACGACGCGACTGAACGAAGACGCGACTGAACGAAGACGCGTTAAACCCTATCGCCTTCGATAGGTTTTGAACGAAGCCGGAGAGAACGCTTCTTTTATCCAGAAGGTTATAAAATAATGTTTTAATTGATAATAATTTAAATCATCCATTCTATTAACTATTAAATAATTTTAATATATTACTTTAGGTATATATAATTTGACAAAATTTCTTAAATAGGTTAATCTAGAAAAATATGATTTTCATTTTGTATATGTATATATTTATTTAGGCCTTTTATTTAAGTCTTTCATATAATAAAATATTGTCTTGTCATGGCTATTGCATTTTTTGCTTTAGTTCTCTACAATTAGAAAATGCCGCAA
>JAIRTO010000156.1 GCA_031254895.1 Deltaproteobacteria bacterium | reverse complement strand
CGCCGTTTTTTTCAACAAAGCCAAAAATTTCATCACCACCAGACCTTACCTGGACGGCCGAAGATTCGAAAACACCGACAAGGCCGAAACGAAAGGGCTGGAATTGACCGTCAGCTACGACATAGATTCCTTAGGCCTGACCCCATACGCCAGCGCCGCTTACATTCGCCGAAAAACGACCGACATCATCGACGTGGTGCAACTGTTTCCCAGTCGCACTGATAGAAGAGAGGTCTTCACGACCTCCGACACGGGGACGCCGCCCTTCGGCGGGCGCGTGGGGGTCAGATGGAACAAAGACTTGACCGAGGCCATGACCTTCCGCTCGGACTTCTTCATGGAGTGGGCGGTCAAAGCCAAACAGACGTATTTCGATTCCGACTATGTCTATGACGTTCACGGCACAGGCACTCCGGCCACATACGACCACGCCTTCGTGACCGACGTCCATGAAGCCTGGCAGACCTTCAACGTGGCCTTGGGAATGGATTGGGGCCAAGAAAAGAACTGGCACGCCTCCTTCGCGGTCAGAAACATCTTCGACCAGGCCTACTCGCGGGCGCACAACAGTCCGACCAACCTCGATCCCGGCTTCAACGTGACCGCCAGCATCGGCTATGAATTCTAACCGTCTCAGCCTCGGCTCGGTCCTAAACGGACAAGGGCTCTTCACGACGAGGGAGCTGGTCATCATCGGCTTGTTCTCGGCCGCCGCCAAGGCCAGCTCTCTCATGCTGGCCCTGGTCGGCGGGGGCATGAATCCGGCGACCTTGATCTTGAAAAGCGCGGTCCATTCGGCCTTGCTGGTCGTCCTTTTGGCCAAGACGCCCAGAACGGGAGCGCTGACCTTGTCCAACATTATCGGCATTCTCCTGTCGTTTCTTTTGATGGGCCAGCACGTCATCTCCTTGCCGGCCATTGTCGCCGCGACTTTGTTGGTGGAGACGGCGGCTTGGCTGGGAGGCGGCCTCGAACACAAGCCCTGGTTGGCCATCCCCATGGTGGCCGCCAGCGAGCTTCTGGTTCGTTTCGTCAATGTCGGCGTGGCCTATCTGGGGGTTAGAGAGCAGCCCGGCCTCATGGTCATGGTCGTGGCCGTGTCGGCCTTCAGCTATTTGGGGATCCTGTTGGGCCTCGTTTTGGGACGCCGAATGACCAAGGAGTTGAGACATGCCGGCCTTATCCAGGATTGATCGGTTTCGAGGGGGCGGACGGCTGAAACTGAGGCCGGAAACCCGGCTTCTTTTGACCGTCGTCGCCTCCGTCTCTTCTCTGGCCTTGAGCGACGTGAAGGCCCTGGGGCTCTTGTTGTGCTTTTCCTTGCTCTACGCCGCTTTGGAGTGCCGGCCCAAGACGGTGTTGATCGCGTACCTCTTCATGGGCGCGATGTGCGGTCTGGCCCTTTTTTTCGTCTGGGTCTTGGGCTTCGTCTTTTCGGCCATGCGCGAGGCGCCCCTTAGCCTGGCCATAGCTCCCTTTCAGCGTCTGGGCGTTTCTCTGAACGTCATTTTGCCCCTGGCCCTGAACGCCAGACTGACCGACCTGGCCATGGCTCTGGGCCGGCTGCGTCTCCCCGGCGTCCTAAGACTGCCTTTGATGGTGACCATACGCTTCATCCCGACCATCTTGAACGATCTGACTCAGCTGCGCGAAGCCGTGGCCATACGCTTTCGGGGACGCCGAGGGCTCCTGTTCTGGCTCGGCCGCCCTTTGACCTGGTGGAGGACTTTTTTTCAGCCGCTGGTCGTCAGACTGATCCGTTCGGCCGACGAGCTGGCCATGGCCGCCGAACTGAAGGGCCTGGAGCCGAGCACCGAATTTTCGGATCGCCCGCCCCCCTTTTCCCGAGACGATCGGAAGGTCTTTCTGACGGCGGCCGGGGCCGTTCTATTGGCGGCGGCCGCTCAACTGCTGAATCGGGGCGTCTGACATGCTGACGGTGAAATCTCTTTCCTACAGGCACGCTCACAGTCGGCAAGAGGCTCTGACAGACGTCGACTTCTCCCTGGCCGCCGGAGAATCGCTTGTCGTCGCCGGCCGAAGCGGTTCCGGCAAAAGCACGCTTTTGTCCCTCTTGGCCGGTCTCGCCCCGCATTTTCTGAAGGGCGCGATGTCCGGTTCAGCCGAATTGGACGGCCAAAAAGCCGGAGAAGAAGGAGTGGCCAAATGGGGCCAGGGCGCCAGACTTATGCTCCAAAATCCGGAAGCCCAATTCATAGCCGGCAGCGTGGAGGAAGAAATTCTCCTCACCTTGCGCTGCCGGGGCGTGACCGGAGCGCAAGCGGACGAGCTCGCGCAGGACCGGCTCAAAGCCTTAAACATCGAAGACATAAAAGACCAGTCGGTCTTTCGCTTGTCGGAAGGCCAGAAACAAAAAGCCGTGCTGGCGGCTCTCACGGCTCTGAGGCCAAAAATTCTTCTTTTGGACGAACCCAGCGCCAACCTCGATCCCGGATCCCTGGCCGAGCTGGCCGAGGTTTTGCTAAATCTCAAGAAGGAGGGCCTGAGTCTGATCATCGCCGATCACCGGCTCTATTGGCTGCGGGGTTTGGGCGAAAAACTGCTGGTTTTGGAGCAAGGCCGTTGCGCCCACTTCGGAGAATTGGCCGATTTGAGCGACCTGGCCTTGAGAACAAAACTGGGCTTGAGGGATCCGTCGGCGCCTCCAAAATCCGAACTGCCCCGACCGCCTTGTCGGTTGACGAAAGACGCGTTTGGAGAGGAAATCGATCCTCAATCGGACGCTATAATGATAAGATCCGAAACGGATCATGAAGGCGGCGCCGAGAGGGAAAAAACGGTCGAAAACAAGGAAGCTACGTCGGGAAAAACGTCGGGAAAAACGTTGAACACGGCGTCGGAAAACGTGTCGAAAAAGACGTCGGAAACGACTTCGGAACAGCCGTTGGAAACGGCTCCAGATACGACGCCGGAACAGGCGTCGGAAGCGGCTTCGGAAACAGCTTCGGAACAGGCGTTGGAAAGGGCGCCAGATAGGAAGCTGGAAAAGACGTCGGAAAAGATCAGGCGTCGCCTGTTCTAATCGATCGAGGAACAACTGCAGAAATTCAACTGCATCTTGTTGAATTCGAGGATTGACTACCACTCCGTCCCATTGCTTCCAAAGTGAAACGAATGACGTTGG
>JAIRTO010000361.1 GCA_031254895.1 Deltaproteobacteria bacterium | reverse complement strand
GGGAACAGCTGGGCTTCGCCCCCCGGACACGTCTACGCGGCCTTAAGGCTGCCTGTCTCTCCTCCCTTTGACAGTTCTCTGGCTTCGGCGACCTTGGCCACGCTTCTCTGTCTGGCTCTAGAAGATCTATTCGCCTTAAATTGCCGGATAAAATGGCCCAACGATCTCATATACGAAGGGAAAAAAGTCGGCGGATTATTATTGGAGAACAGACGCGGCGCCCTTATAGCCGGGATAGGCCTAAACATCGGCGCCCCGCCGGAAGGCGTCGCCTACCGCGACCCCTTGGCTCCGCCGCCGGGAGCTCTGCCGCTCTCCGTCTCCACCTGGCCGTCGCCGTCTTTTGCCGCCGCCCCGACCAGGTTCTCTTCGACCGACTCTTCGACGGAGCCGCCCTCCCTTTCTTCGCCAGGTCTCTCGGCCGCGCCATCTCTTTTGGATTCGCCGTCAGAGGACTCATCGTCTTCTTCGTCCTCTCTTTCTTCGCCACGCGTTGCGGCCGCACAGTCAGACGACTCTTCGTCTTCTTCATCTTTCGCGCCTTCTTCGCCTTCCGCGTCTTCTCCATCTCCGCCAAAATCTCCATCTCCAGCCTCCTCGGCCATCGCCTCGGCGAGGCCGACGGAAGCCGTCTCTCTCGAGAGCGAAAAACCAGCCTCATCTCCTCAATCGCCTAGCGAGGGGTTAAGGAATTTCTGGGCTCAACTGGTTGAAAAGATTATGGTGTGCTATACTAGTAGTTTATCGGTCAGGCCAGGAGCGGACATCGCCCCTGAGACGGTCATTTCCCTGGCCGAACCCCGTCTTTTGTGGCTAGGCGAAGAAGTCCTAGTCAAATCGGCCTCTGCCCGCCCCTCCGTGAAAGGCGAGACTCTTCGGGGGAGACTGGTCGGGCTGGATCCCGCCGGGGCCTTATTGCTGGAGAATCTGGAAGGACGATTCGCCGTCTGGTCAGGCTCTCTTTATTCAGGCGCAAAGATATCTTTATGACAGTTCGCAACAACTTCGACGACATTCTGGCCGAGATCAAGGGACAGCCGATCTTGGTCGCCAACAGAGGCATACCGGCCAGACGCATCTGCCGGGCCATCAGAGACAGATTTGAAGCCATCGCCGTCATGACGGCCACCGAGATAGACAAAACCGCTCCGGCGGCGGCCTCGGCTCAAGAATTGATGCTTCTCGGCACGGATCCCGGGGCTTACCTCGATCTCGACCTCATCATCTCTCTTTCCAAGCGTCGCGGCATAAAAGCCATCCATCCCGGCTGGGGCTTCGCCTCCGAAGACGAACGTTTTCCGCAATTGTGCCAGGACAACGGCATCATCTTCATCGGCTCCACCGCCGAATCCATGAAGCTTCTGGGCAACAAGGTCGAAGTCAGAAAACTGGCCAAAAAGCTGAACATTCCCACCGTCCCCGGCTCCGGCGGAGCGGTGACTCTGAAGGAAGCCCAGAAGATCGCCCGAGAGATTGGTCTCCCTTTGATGCTGAAAGCCGAGGGCGGCGGCGGCGGCCGGGGCATCATCGAAGTCAACGACTTTTCCGAAATTAGCGACGCCTTCGCCAAGGCTTCGACCATGGCCCAGGCTTCCTTCAACAATCCGCGTCTCTATGTGGAAAAAAAGCTGGAAAAGGTTCACCACATAGAAATCCAGGTCATCGCCGACCAGCACGGCCACGTCTTCGCCTTTGACGAGCGCGACTGCAGCGTCCAGCGCAATCACCAGAAACTGATTGAAATCACGCCCAGCCCTTGGCCGGGCCTGACTCCGGAATTGCGGGAACGGCTCAAAAGGTATTCCCGGGAACTGGTTCAGAAAGTCGGCTACCATTCCTTGTGCACCGTGGAGTTTTTGGTCGGGGACGACGGACAGCCGTATCTCATCGAAGTCAACACCCGCCTCCAGGTCGAGCACGGCATCACCGAAACCCGCTACGGCTTGGATCTGGTGGAAGAGCAGATTTCCGTGGCCTTCGGGGGCCAGCTAAGGGCGGACGAGAGCCGCAACCGGCCCTCTTTGGTGGCCATGCAGGTGCGCATCAACCTCGAAGATCCCCAATACGACTTCACGCCCAATTCCGGCCTGATCACCCGTTACGTCTCGCCGGGCGGTCCCGGGGTCAGACTGGACTCCAACTTGTCGGCCGGCTACGATTTTCCGTCCAACTACGACTCGGCCGGAGCTCTTCTCATCGCCTACGGACAGGATTGGCCCAAAGTTTTGGGGGTCATGGACAGGGCCTTGGGCGAGTACACCATCGGCGGCCTGAAGACGACCATTCCCTTTTTCCGGAGCTTGCTGCGGCAGCCGGACTTTCGGAACGCCAGCTTCACCACCAGCTTTCTGGGCGAGAACCCGGCCCTCATGCGCTACTCCGACCACAAGCCGGAAGCGGAAAGGCTGGGCAGCCTCATGGCCGAAATATCGGCCCACGGCTACAACCCCTTTCTGCAGCTGGGCCGCTACCGCACCGCCGAAACGCCCAGCTTGGGGCCCTTCAATCCGGTTCTGCCCCGCCAGGATCTGGAAGTCGAAAAAAGACCTTCCCCTTACCCCAGAGGCGACCGCCGACAGCTCCTCGACTATCTGCGGGACACGAAAGGGATCCATTTCACCGACACGACCTGTCGGGACATGACCCAGTCCAACAGCGGCAATCGCTTCCGCCTGGCCGAGGACGGCCTGGTCGGCCCGTATTTGGACAACGCCGGGCTGTTTTCGATGGAAACGGGCGGAGGGGCGCACTTCCACGTGGCCATGATGGCCAACATGACCTACCCCTTCTCCGAGGCCCAGGCCTGGAACAAATTCGCTCCGAAGACCTTAAAGCAGATTCTGGTCCGCTCCACGAACATGCTGGGCTACAAGCCCCAGCCGGCCGAGCTGATGCGTCTCACCGGCGAGATGATCTGCCAGCACTTCCATGTGGTCAGATGTTTCGATTTCTTGAACCACGCCGAGAACATGGCCCCTCTGGCCAAGGTCATCCTCTCTCACCCGGGCGTTCTTTTCGAGCCGTCCTTGTCTCTGTCCTGGGGTCAGGGCTTCACGGTCGAGCACTACGTCTCGGTCGTCGAGTCCCTTTTGGGCATGTGCGCCAAGGTCTCGGGCCTCCCCCTCGCGGCCATGCCCGACACCGTCGCCATAGGTTTGAAGGACATGGCCGGCGTCTGTCCGCCCCGATTCATGGAGAAGCTGGTCAAGGCCATCTTGAAGCGGTGGCCCAATCTGGTTCTCCATTACCATCGTCACTACACCGACGGGCTTTTCGTGCCCAGCGTCGGCGCGGCGGCCAAGGCCGGCTGCCGGCTGGTCGACGCGGCCTTGGGGGCCAGCGTCAGAAGCTACGGCCAGGGCGATCTGCTCTCCGCCGCCGCCTACATCGAAGAAGAGCTGAATCTCCCGGTTCATCTGGATCGGGACGCCGTTCGTTCGGCCAACTTCGTCTTGAAGCAGATCATGCCCTATTACGATCGCTACGCCCCGACGTACTTCAACGGCATAGACCACGACGTGGTCAGACACGGCATGCCCGGCGGGGCCACCTCTTCCTCTCAGGAAGGGGCCATGAAACAGGGCTACATCCAGTTCCTGCCTCAGATGCTCCGTTATTTGTCCGGAGTCCGCCAAATCGTCCGGTACCACGACGTGACCCCCGGCTCGCAAATCACCTGGAACGCCGCCTTTCTGGCCGTCAGCCAGGCTTTCCTGCGGGGCGGCCCCAACGAGGTCAACGATCTGCTGGCCGTTCTGGACCGAGTCAACTCCACGCCCGAAGAGAAGGTCGACGCCAAGCTGGCCGCCGATCGGCTCATGATCTACCGCGACTGCAACGACGCTTTCAGAGAGCTCCTGTTGGGGAATTTCGGACCTCTCCCGCTGGGCTTCCCGCCGGACTGGGTTTATCAAAGCGCGTTTGGGGGAGATTGGGAAACGGCCCTTCGGGACAGAAAGACGGATTCGCCTCTAAATTATCTGCAAAAGCCGGATCTGAAGTCGGAGAGGGCCATCTTGGTGGATCTGATTCGTCGCGAACCTACGGAAGAGGAATTCGTGATGTATCTCAATCAGCCGGCCGACGCCCTAAAGACCATCCGCTTCAAGGAGAAATTCGGCAACCCCAACAATCTGCCGCTGAACACCTGGTTCGAGGGCCTCAAGGTCAACGAGCACCTGACCTTCACCGACTCCAAGGGGAAACCCCATCAGATCACCTTGCTGAGCATCCAGCCGCAGGACAAGAAAGGTCAATCCGCCGTCAGATTTCTTCTGGATTCGGAGATCATGGTCCACGCCGCTCAGGTGGGGGCCGCCTCTCCCGATTCCCTCGCCGCCGCCGCGAACGGCGGAGCCTCCGCCGCTTCTTCGGCCGATCCGCATCTGGTCGCCGCCCCCATGAACGGGGATCTGTGGGTCATGTACGTCAAGGAAGGCGATCTGGTCAATCCTGGACAGGAGCTGTTCAACATCTCCATCATGAAGCAGGAAAAGGCGGTCACGGCCAAAATCTCGGCTATGGTCAAAAAGATCCATAAGACGGCCGACTTCAAGCACACCAAACAGATGGTTCCGGTCTCGGCCGGAGAGCTCATCGTCGAACTGTGTCCGGTCCCGGCCCGGTGCGACGAGTGCCAAAAGGCCCTGCCCGCGCCCGGCCTCTCCTTTTGCCCCTTCTGCGGAGCCGTGTTGGCGGAGGCCGAGGATGGCCATCGCCGAGACGAAAAGACGCGTCTTTCGGCTGCGGTCAAACCAGACCGAAGCAAAGCTTTGAAAGGAACCGGCGCCAACGGGGTCGGCCGCTAAAGCCTCTTTCGAAGTCGAGCTCTTGATTTGGCGCCTCTCGGTCCTACGCTCTAGGATCAAAGGCGCCTTCTTTTTTTTGGCTTGGGCACGACAATCCTAGGCGGAATCTTTTTGTGGCGGAGCCAGGCAGACTTG
>JAIRTO010000352.1 GCA_031254895.1 Deltaproteobacteria bacterium | reverse complement strand
CAGGCTCGCGAAGGATCTCCTCGGGTTCCGGCTGGGGCGGCGGGAGATCGAGGATCTCCACCGTAATCTGGAACGGATCGTCCAACGGAACGACCGTCTCCGCGAAGAACAAAGGATAGGTCATGAACCAGGCGACGGCGGCCAGAAACAAGGCCAGACCGGTCAGATTGCCGAGCCGCGAGGCCTGATCGTAGCGGTCGATCAGGCCGCAGTCTAGCCAACGGCCATCGAGCCCATCGGCTCGGCTGTTTCGGGTCCAAATGCTTCCGCCTTTCATGTCCTCGCGCGGCCTCGTTTCGGCGTCTAAAGTTCGCTCCGGTTTTTTTCGGCGCCAAATTCCGGTTTTCGTCCGGCCGGAGATTCGTCCAAAGCCCATGTCCTCGCTAAAAGCCTATGAATTTGGAGGCTTCGCTCATAGGCTCATACAGTTCATGCGGCTCATGCTCCAGAGCCGGCTTCAGACGAAAGTCCGGTCGGTTCGTCTCGACTCGGCGCGGAGGAAGAGTCGGCCTCCGCGCCTGTCGGGGCGGCGTTGATCATGAATCTTTCCCGCTTCAGTTCCTTGGCTTCGTCCAGAACCATAAGAAATGTCCCGAAGGGAGCCGCTTGATCCACGTTGAAGCGAATGGAGGCTTCAGGGGCAAGATCGGTCAAGAGTCGTCTTAGGCCGGCCAAATCTATTTGTTCCTGACCTTGGAAAATATTCCCTTCTGAGTCGACGGTTATCGTCAACGACTGTTCATCCTGTCTGACCGGAGCGGCGTTTTTGGCCGAGGACAGATGCACGTTCATGGCCGGAGCGGCGAAAGTGGCCGCCAGGATGAAAAAAGCCAGGAGCAGAAACAGGACGTCGATGAGCGAGGTCAAGTCCAGGGAGTCGTCGTCCGACCAGGGATCCGTCAGTTGAGAGTCCAGGTTCATGCGTTGGCCGCCCTGTCGCGTCCGACGACGGAGTTGTCCTTGGGGCGGGCCAGAGCTGGCCCGATCGACTGGACGACGCCGGCTTTGGTGTCCAAAAAGCGGTAGCCGAATTCTATGGCGGCCAGATGAAAGCCTTTCAGCTTCAGACGGAACAGATAGCCGGCGATCAAAGCCGGTATGGCCAGCGTCAGTCCCATGATGGTCGTGAGGATCGCTTCCCAGATGCCGGCGGCCAAGATGGTCGAAGTGTTCAGAGAAGCCGAGACGGCCAGGGTTTTGAACACGCCCGAGAGCCCCAAAAGCGTGCCCAAAAGGCCCAGCATCGGCGCAATGAGGGCGATGATCCGCAAAATGGACAGATCTCTTTGGGTTCTGGAAAAATGCAAGTGGAAGAGGTAGGCCACCTCGGCCTTGAGATCGTCGGAGTGGCGTCCGTGGGTCTTTAAGACGTCGCTGATGATGCCGATGACCGGGTTTTTGGCATAATGGGCCATTAAGTCGTTCATGGATTCCGGGGACATGGTCATGGCCGCGACGGCTTTTTTGAAGTCTCTGGCGGTGAAAAACAAAAAGATCCAGTTTTTGACGATCAACAATACGCCGAGCAGGGCCAGAAGAATCAAAGCCACCCCGGCCGGTCCAATCATAGAGTAAATGTTGGCGATGTTTTGGCCAGCGGTCATGAATTCTCCAAACAGGAAAATATCGGCGAAGTCGCCGGCCGTTTTGGCGGAGGCGGCTTCCAGATTCAAGACTTGTCGGTTTGGACTTGTCGCTCAAGCCTTGTCGTCCAAGGCTTGTCGACGGGACTTATCGTTTTCGGGCCTTATTGGTCAAGACATGCAGGTTAAAATTTGTCAGTCAGCAACCGTCGGTCAAGGCTGGTCGCTCAAGACTTGTCGGTCGGGAGTAATTGCTCTGGCCTAATAGATCAGGCTTTGCCGTTCAAAACTTGTCAGTCAGGACTCGTCCGTCAGGCTTTGTCGCTCTGGACATGTCGTCCGGATGCGGCGGCGTCGCTTGTCCAATAAACCTCTTTTTGAATTTCAGGCTGACAAGCGCTCGTCAGTTCGGAGCCGGAGCGAAATGGTTCCTGAAGTCAAATACGGAAAATAAGGAGAAAAAAAGAACTAATGCGAAAGAATCTCATTTGCGATAAGAAGAATAAATGAAAGCCGAATAAAAGTCAATAGCAAATCAGAAATTTTGAATTTCATAAGTCTACATAAATACAGGTATAAATTAATTCATTGGCAATTAATTAATTTATTGACAAATAAAATACAGGGCTAATGTCAATTATTAACTTTATCAAACTAGGTTATTTATACTTTATGATTGTTGAAATGCGTCAAATTGAATTTATATGACGGACTTTAGGAAAAAGGGGACTTTGGGCGAACAAGTCGGAAGTTTTTTGCCGGCATGAATCGTTTTTGCGAAAAAGAACCGTTTTTCCAAGATCTTTTTCCGCCAGCCGGCGGATCATGGTCTTGAGGCGTCCAAACAGGCGGAGACCCCGAAATATTCATTTCATCCTCCCTATCCTGGCTTATCCGAAGCAAATCAGATCAACTTCTCTAAATCTCCTCACATGAGTCGACGAGAACTTGGCCGACGAATTGACGGCTTTTTTCGACTGCCAGGAAATATTCATGAACAAGACCGCTCAATTCGCCGACGTCATGCTCCCGGCCACCTCCTGGGGCGAGCATGACGGGGTTTACGCCAGCTCCGACCGAGGCTTTCAGCGCATCCGCAAGGTCTTGGAGCCCGTCGGCGACGTCAGGGACGACTGGGAGATAATTTGCCTCTTGTCCTCGGCCATGGGCTACCCCATGAAGTATTCGAACACGGAGGAGATCTGGAACGAAATCCTCGATCTCTGTCCCAAGTTCGCCGGGGCGACCTACGAGAAGATGGAGCGGCAGTGCAGCGTTCAATGGCCTTGCTGCGACAAGGGATCGCAGGACGTCGGCTCCATGCATCTGCACAAAGGAGGGCAGTTCGCCACGCCCGACGGCAAAGGCATCTTTCAGACGGCGCATTGTCATCCCCCGGCCGAGACCGAAAACGACGACTACCCCCTGACTTTGTGCGCCGTCCGAGAAGTCGGGCGCTATTCGGCCCGCACCATGACCGGCAACTGTCGGACTTTGCGCAATCTGGAAGACGAGCCGGGCTGGGTCGAGATGAGTCCGGCGGACTGCAAGAATCTGGGAGTGAAGGACGGCGATCTGGTCAAAATCGCCAGCAAAAGGGGCAACGTCATATCCAGATGCCGAAACGCCGAGAGGGTCAAGACGGGGGCCGTCTACATGACCTGTCAATGGCGGATCGGGGCTTGCAACGAACTGACTCTTTCTTGTCTTGATCCGGTCAGCCGGACGCTGGAGTACAAATACTGCGCCGCCCGAGTGGAAAAGATCGAAGATTAAGACTGGGCCTGGTCCAAGGCGGCCAGAAGGCACGACGACATCAAGACGGTCATGGGCCTCGGCCAGGGGGGTAACTGAAAATGAATTTTTTCGTCAGAGCGAATCCCAATCGCTGCATCGGGTGCAGGACTTGCATGATCAGTTGCGTGGTGGCCCACGAAGGCAAACGCATCTTCGAGATCGATCCTGACGGCTACAACTTCAACCCCAGGCTCTTCATGGTCAAGACCGCCAAAATAAGCGCCCCCGTCCACTGCAAGCGCTGCGAAAACCCGGCCTGCAAGGCGGTCTGCGCCTCCGGGGCCATCTATCTGGAAGACTCCAGAGTCGCCGCGGACTCGAAGAAGTGCATCGGCTGCAAGAACTGCGTCGCGGCTTGTCCTTTCGGGGCCGTCGAAATCGTCGACTCCGGAGATTTGCTTGCCGACGGCAATACTAGAATGAGGGCTCACAAATGCGATCTCTGTTCAGGCTCGGCCGACGGGCCTTCCTGCGTCAAGGTCTGCTTGACCGACGCGCTGGAACTGGTGACGGAAGAGGTTTTGAAGGACTCTCTCCTGGAAAAGCGGAAAAACGCCGTGTCGAGTCTGACCATGTAGTCGGACTGGCCGTCGGCTAGGCCTTTGGCGGAGGGGATGACATCGCGTCGTTAGACGACGGGATGTCGTCCCCTCCTTTTTTTATGGCCAGGCCAGATTTCGCTGGAAGGGCTGGCCAAATCGTTCGCCTCCGGCCTGTCGACGCTGACGGCGAAAAGTCGACATGGCGGGGCGAACAGGGCCAAAGACGCGAAAACAAAGCGCTGCTTGTCCGAAAAGGGTTTAGATTTTTCCGAAAATGGCCTGGGCTGGCAAGAATGGCTCTGAACGTCGATTTTATTATGGGGGAAGGAAATTGGGGAAGAAAAGGCAAGTGGAGAACAAATGCCTGATGGCCTGATTTATGGTCTGGTTTATTGATTTTTTGATTGAATGATTGTTAGAGAAAGGGAGACGTGTCTTCCTGGCTATGGGGCAAAATGACGGCGAGAAACGGTCAAGACCGTCGGCAAGCGGAACGGCCATAGGTCTTCCAAACCGGCAAAAATTACTTGAAGACTTTATAACCAATTCAGAGATAAATCTCCGATATATTATCAGACGTCGCTATACTTTTACACGGGCATCTTGTCTATTTTCAGCGAAATTGCAGGTAACCCTACATTGTAACTTTTTCTTTGGAGGACTCATTTGCTATCTCTTGTAAACGTTTTTTTTC
>JAIRTO010000348.1 GCA_031254895.1 Deltaproteobacteria bacterium | reverse complement strand
TGGTAAAGTTAAAGTAAAGCCAAGGCAAAGCCAGGTAAAGTAGAGCCATGGCAAAGCCAAACCTGGCGAAGCCAAGCCTAGCCCATGTCAAGTCAAACCTGGCGAAGCCAAGCCTAGCCAAGGTCAAGCTAAACCTGGCGAAACCAAGCCAAGCCAAGGTCGAGAAGAGGCGCGTCAACGTTCGGCTAAGGACTTTTATGGATTGAAGGAGAGAGACATGTACAAGATAGGAAAGCTGGCCGAGCTGGCGGAATGCCAGCCGGTGACCGTCAGGTATTACGAAAAGGAAGGCTTGTTGGAAAAGCCCGCCAGGGGCGCCAACGGCTACAGGAGCTACGCCGCCGAGGATTTGGAGAGGCTCCAATTCATTCGTCATTGCCGGGATCACGGCATAGCTCTGTCCGACATAAAGATTCTCCTAAAACTGCGACAGGCCCCTGAAGTGGATTGTCGACCTGTGGATCATCTGATCAACGGCCTGATCTTGCAGCTGGACGAGCGGCTCAAATCGATAAGAAAGCTTAAAAAAAATCTGGAGACTCTGAGAGGACGCTGCCATGGAGGCTCCGTCGCCGACTGCGCCATATTGAAAGGTTTGTCCGATCGCAGCTTTTGCACCTGCTGCGACGACGAAGCCGAAAAAAAGGGTCAAGCGGAGGCCTGAAGCTCTTTCGCGGGATGATTTACCTATTTAAGGCTGGCGTCAGTGGCGAAATTAAGCGGCAAAAAAAACGAGAAGGACTCGAACGAAGACGGCGGCAAGTTGCGGCAGGCCAGTTTGCTGGCTACCGCCTCTTCCATCGGTTTAGCCGTCGTTCTGTCCATATTTTTGGGACTGGCTTTAGGTCTATGGCTGGACAAAAAGCTCTCCACCAGTCCTTGGCTGACTATTATTGGGCTTTTGATGGGGATAACGGCCGGTTTCAGAAACCTTTGGGTCATGTCCGAGAGGCTCGAACGGGCGTCCAATGGAGCAAAAAAAGAAAAATCGCCAGCTAAAACGCCAGCCAAAACGTCAGAGAACATGTTAGAGAACTCGCCAAAGAAAACGATAGAGAACACGACAGAGAACATGTTAGAGAATTCGCCAGAGAAAACGCTAGAGAAAACGTCAGGGAACATGTCAGAGGAAACGCCGGAGAACACGTTAGAGAAAAACCCAGAGATCATGCCGGAGAACACTCCAGAAAAAACGCCAGAGAAAACTTCAGAGAATACGCCAGAGAAAACATCAGATTGAAGATTTTTACTGGAGACCAGCTAATTTGCCGATTGTCGTTTTTGGCGTTCCTGACGAGGGAAAGCTATTGAAAGGCTCTTTTTGGCATTTTCCGTCGGCAGCCGGCCTAGCCGCCAAATTTCTTCCGGCCGACAAGGAACGTCAAAAAAACCGCCAGAGGGCAGGTCGCGCGCTCCCGCTCACTTGAGGACAAATAGGCTTCTTCGGCCACCGCCATATGTCGCGGACGGCTTTCATACTCCAAAAATTGACCGGCGCTCTTCTCCTCGGCGAAGGGCCTTATTTCATCACTCGGTTTTTGTCAAATGCGAGGTTTTATGACCGTCGACCTGACCAGCCCCGTTTCCCGAGAAGGCGGAAACGGAGAAGCCTTTGACCCGTCCAACCCGTCTATTCAAACGACTGGCTCCGTCCCGGGAGCCGAACAATTGCGAATTGTCGCCAAAGTCGCCGTTGTGATCATGGCTGTGGGCATCGCCTTGAACGCGCTTCAGATCCTGGTTTTTTTTCTCCTCAAAGGAGCTTTCTTCGGCGTCGGCGCGGTGGAAGGCGGAGCTCTGGTCGTTCTCGACTTATGGATCTTCAAAAAATTCGCGGCCGACAGTCGGCCAGGGCGCCTGCAAAAGCCGTTGTGGGTGACGATAGTCAAGTTTTATCTGGTCAGTTTAGCCAACATCGCGGTCTGCTTTCTGGTCTTGAAGTTCAAGCTCGGGCATCCTCTCAGCTTCATCGCCGGCTTGGGAACTTTTTTGCCGGCCTTGACGGTCGGCGTCATCGCTTTTTTCATTTACGCGAAGGACAAGCCTTCGGCCGGCCAATCCAGCGGAGGGCGGCGGTGAGAAAAAGCTTCAGGCTAAGCGTCAAGCCATGTTTCCGGCCAGGCCCTAGGCCGTCCGTCTGGCCGCGCCTCCGGCCGAGTTTCCGGCCGAGTTTTCGGCCGCTTCTCCGATCGGCTCCTCCATGTCCGCCGTCATGTCCAAGCCCAAACTGGTCATAATCGCCGGGCCGACCGGCTCGGGCAAGAGCGAATTGTCTCTGGTCGTCGCCGAGGCTCTAGGCGGGGAGATCGTCAACGCCGATTCCCTGGCTTTCTACCGTCATCTGAACATCGGCACGGCCAAGCCCGACTTGGCCGACCGACGGCGGGCGCCTCACCATCTCATAGACGTCGCGGAACCTGACGAAGACTTCAGCGCCGCCGATTTCATGCGATTGGCCCGTCCTTTGGTCGGGGATCTCTGGCGCAAAGGCGCAGTCCCTCTGGCGGTCGGGGGGACAGGCTTGTACCTGCGCAGTCTAGTCGGCGGCCTTTTCGAAGGGCCGGCCAAAAATCAGGCTTTCAGAGACGAACTGGCGGATCTGGCCCGAAACGGTCATTGTCTCTATGAAATTTTGCAAAAAAAAGATCCTCTGGCCGCCGCCAAAATAAAGCCGGGCGATCCGGCGCGGATCATCCGGGCTCTGGAGGTTCTGGAACTCGCCGGAGAGAGCATCGTCGCCCTTCAGGAACGCCATAAATTGGCTGACGAGCCCTTCGACGCTCTGACCATAGTCTTAGATCTTCCCATGGCCGAAATAGAGGAAAGACTGCGTCGGCGGACCAAACTCATGTTCGAAAAAGGCCTCCTCGACGAGGTGGAAGGACTTCTCGCTCGCGGCTTCGGGCCCGAATTGAAGCCGATGCGCTCCATCGGCTATCGCCAATGCGTCGAACATCTGGCCGGAGAAAAGACCCTTGACGAGACCATAGAAGAGGTCTATCTGCGTTCCAGACAATTGGCCAAACGTCAGCGAACCTGGTTCAGGGGGCAGACCAAGGAAGCCCTTTGGCTCGCCCCTGAACCTAGCCAGATTTTGGAAACGATAAGACGTTTCGTTCAAAAATGAACAACTTTTTTTCCTTTCGCGCTAAGCTAGGCCTTGACCTGAAGCGTTGTGGCCTATTATTATTTTACCTTAATGGAGACTTTACTCAGAGAAAAAATGAGCCGGTCTTCTTGTTGTCCTGTCTTCCTGTCTTCCGGACGAGAGGGAAGGTCGCCTGGTTCGCTCGACGTTCGCCAATGGCGGAGAAGGTTTTTCCTTGATCACTAACGCTCCAAAAATAGCCGTTCCCTGGCCGCCTCTCGTCGCCGCCAAATTGGTCAAGCGCTACAAGAGGTTTCTAGCCGACGTGGTCATGTCCGACGGCGAAACGATGACGGTCTTCACTCCCAACACCGGCTCCATGCTCGATTGCAGCCAGCCGGGCCGGACCGTCTATTTGTCGGAAAGTTCCAACCCGAAACGAAAGCACCGATTCAGCTGGGAGATGATCGACATGCCCGACGGACTGGTCGGGGTGAACACTCTTTTGCCCAACAAACTGGTCCGGCTGGCGGCCGAAGCGGGCCGCATCGCCGGCTTGCCGTCGTCGCCGCGAGTCAGAAGCGAGGTGAAGGTCGGCCGGTGCCGTTTGGATTTGAAGCTGGAGACCGAGAAAGAGGAGATCTGGCTGGAAGTCAAAAACTGCACCCTGGTCAGGGACGGGGCGGCTCTTTTTCCCGACGCCGTCACCCAAAGGGGGGCGCGACATTTGGAAGAGCTGGCCGACCTGGTCGGACCAGGCCGGCGGGCGGCCATCCTCGTTTTGGTGCAGAGGAGCGGAGCCGAGTATTTCGCTCCGGCCGACTTCATCGACCCTGTCTGGGGTCAGGCTCTGAGGCGGGCTAGGGATCGCAAGGTGGAGATTTACGCGTATGCGGCGGATTTGAGCCTACATGAGGTCGCTTGGGGCCGCTCTCTGGAGGTGGCTCTGTGAATCGAGCGAAGGAAGACCGAGCCTG
>JAIRTO010000247.1 GCA_031254895.1 Deltaproteobacteria bacterium | reverse complement strand
CAGGCGGAAAAAAGGAACTTTGGAAACAAGGAAACGAGGGAACAAGGGAATAAGGTAAGGAATGAGCAAAGGAACGAGGGGAAAGGCGCGCCGAATTTTGAAGTCCTCGCCGGCCGACGAAACGTTTTTGGGAAAAGAGCGAGCTTTGTTAGGTCGTCGGAAACGCGGCGGCGTCCTATTGGTTCAGCCTTTCGCCTCCAGAAGGACTTGGGCCGTTTTTTCCGGATCCTTCGAGCCGGTCAGGGCCGAGATTACGGCCAGACCGTCGAAGCCCATTCGCCATATGGGTCCGGCTTGATCGGGGCCGACGCCTCCGATGGCCACGGAGATTATGTCCAATTTGACTATCTCCGCCGCTTGGTCGGCCGAGACGACCTTGGCGTCCGTTTTGCTGTCCGTGGCGAACATGGCGCCAACGCCGACGTAGTCGGCTCCGGCTTTTTCGGCTTCCCTGGCTTCTTGGAAGTTGGAGGCGGAAACGCCCAAGATCATTTCAGGGGGCATTATTCGCAAAGCCGCTTCGGCCGGGAGATCCGTCTGGCCTAAGTGGACTCCGTCCGCTCCGACCGCCAGAGCCATGTCCAAGCGATCGTTGATGATGAACAGCTTGCCTCTCTGGCGGCAGAATTTGGCTAAAGAGACGGCCAATTCGTAAAAGGCTCGCCCCTCCATGGTTTTTTCCCTCAGCTGCAAGGCGGTTACCCCGCCTCGGAAGGCCTGTTCCGCCAATTCCATTATGGTTCTGGGCTTGGCCTCAGACTCGCTCGCGACTAGAGTCAGTTTGAGCTTTTCGGCCAGGTTGGCTTTCGACAAGGCAGTCTCCGATCAAGTTTTTGTATTTTTTGGGAGAAGAATTTCGTGTCGGCAATTTTTGTCGGCCTCCGTCGGCCTTCGTCGGCGAAAGATCGGCGGTTAGAAGACCGACTCGAAGAGGCGTCGACTTCATCTATCTGTCCGCGTCGTTTTAAGGCCAAAGCGGCGGCGAAGAAGACGGGAAGGAGGCGCCCGAACTCCGTCCGGCGGCCGGCCAGGCTGCCGTCAAGCGTCCATTTTCCAATGGCCGATCCCTTTGGGACGATCGAGATCCGAGCCTTCCAACAGGGCCAGTTCGTCAAAAAGGTTGACCTTGAAGGAGCCCAGAGCCAACGGTCTCTTCAGGCCTTCCTGAGCGTTTTCGGAGGCTCTGGCCATGTGCAGATGGGCGGCGGCCGCGGCCCTGAATTGGTCTTCGGGCCAACAGCCGGCGTAGGCGCCGACGATGACGCTCAGCATGCAGCCGGTGCCCGTGATTCTGGTCAAAAGCGGAGTGCCGCCTTCCAGCTTGACGGTCGTCGTCCCGTCGGTGATGAGGTCCGTTTTGCCGGACACGGCCACGATCGTTTTGGTTTCCGCCGCCAGTTGTTGGGCTTTCGTCGTCACCAATTCTTCGTCGCCTTTGACGGAGGAGTCGACCCCGCGCTGGACGCCGGCTTGACCGGCCAAGGCCATGATCTCGGAGGCGTTGCCTCTGACGATGGTGGCCGATTTCAGAAAGGTCGCCGCCGCCTCCAGACGGCGGGCGCTGGCGCCGGCGCCGACCGGGTCAAGCACTATCGGCAGGCCTTTGGCTTTGGCCACCGAGACCGCCGATTCCATGACGGCCTGGGAAATGTTGTTGACGGTGCCTATGTTGACCACCAGGCTTGAGGCGATTCCGGCCAAGGCCGCCGCGTCGGAGGGATCTTCGCTCATGACCGGGGCCGCCCCTATGGCCAGAAGAGCGTTGGCGCAGTCGGTGACCGTCACGGTGTTGGTCAGGCATAAGACGAGAGGACAGCTGGTTTGCAAATGATGCAGGTACTTTTGATGAGAATTTTTGGTCATATCTTTTTTCCGTATATATAGTAAGGATAAAAGTGGTTCAATGGCCCGTGGCCCTTGCCAAGATCCACCGAATTCGTCATGGCGCCCGCCACGAAGGTTTTGGCCAGACGAATGGAGTCTTCCAGAGTTTCGCCTCTGGCCAGACAGGCGGCTATGGCGGAAGAGAGAGTGCAGCCGGTTCCGTGATTGTTCTTCGTGTCGATCCTGTCGGTGGTGTACCAGTGCGGACCTTGGGCGCCGTAAAACAGATCGTTGCACTGTTTGCCCTTGCCGTGGCCGCCTTTGATCAGGACTTGTTCGGCCCCCATCTCCAAAAGCTTTTCGGCCGCCAGGAAAAAATCTTCCTCTTTTTCCAAGGACACGCCGGTCAGTTCCGTCGCTTCAGGCATGTTGGGGGTGACGAGCGTGGCTAGGGGAAAAAGCTTTTTGAGGGCGGAAATGGCTTTTTTGTCCAGAAAAACGAAGCCGGACGCGCTGACCATGACCGGGTCAAGAATTATGTCTGGCCGAGGATTCAAGTTCGAAAGGAAGTCGAAGACGGCTTCGGCGTTTTCCGGGGCGCCTATGAGGCCAATTTTCACGGCGTTGACGCCGATGTCGTCGAAGACGGCCTTGAGCTGCAAAGTCACCAAATCGCTCGAAAGATACTCCAGACCGGAGACTTCCACGGTGTTTTGGGCGCTGACCCCGCTCAGGACCGAGACGCCGAAAACGCCGAAAACGGCGAAGGTTTTGAGATCCGCTTGTATTCCGGCGCCTCCGCCGGAATCGGAGGTGGCGATGGTGAGGGCTTTGGTCAAAGGCAGTATGGGAACGTCATTCATGGCTAAACTCTAACGGGCGAAAATGCGCGGACGCCGCAGTCGCTTTTGGAAAAACTGAAGGCTCCGCGACCGGACGCGGCTCCGTCTGTCTTGGCTCTGCAATCGGACTGATGTTAAGTTTATTCCAGTTTTTGAGGGCAAAGACGAAAAAAGCGAACTGCGGATTAACGAAAAAGAGCCCAAACAAGTTTTCCGGGGCGAAAAAGAACGCCCCAAAGTTTTTTGAACTGAAAAACTAAATTGAGGCGCCAGTTTGCGTCCAAAAAGTTGGAGTCAAAAAAACTGCGATATTATCCTTTAAAATAAAAAATTTGGCAAGACCATGCCTCGGAACGTCCAAGCCGGCGCAAGAATCGGAGCGGATGTTAAGAGTTTTTGCGCCTAACGGACAAGCCCCTGGTTGGCCTGAATTTCATCTCTGGGGAGAGGAGGCTGAAACGGCCAAGGGACCGGCGAACCGGAGGTCGGCCAAGAGGCCGTCGTTCATATTGTCATAGGCCATAGCCCATATCGAATGGATCTTTGTGGCTTCGGGGAAAGGGAGATAGTTTAAAGAAGGCAGGTTGTTTATGATAGTCTTCGCCTATTTCGCTAAAAGAGCCGCCTAGTTTTGCGGTTGTCCTTCTTCAGGAACCTAAGTTTTTGGAACTGTTTTTTTTTCTCCTTTTTTTCTTGTAAAAAATCAGATAAATACAGTACAATAACAACCTGGTTTTTTATGTGTAAAGTTTCTTGGTTCAAAGTTTTTTCCTAGTTGGTTTAAAGTTTTTTCCTAAAATGTCGTTTTCGTCCTAGTTCGTCGGAGGTTCTTTCGCTCTTCGCGACCTTCGTCGTTTTTCTCGGCGGCCCCCAAAGGCCTAGCCGAGCGCCATCTGAAAAACGCTTTCGAACGTCGGCCGATCTTGACCCGGCGGAAAAAATAAAGCGTTTGAACGCGCCGTTCGGACTCTTTGTTCGTTCCCGTCGAACCGAGAGGCCGAAGGCGACGAATCGCCTCCTGGAGGATGGCCGCCTACTTGGCTGTCCCGCCTTGCCTTTTGGTCGGAACTGCCTTTTTGGTCGGAACTGCCTTTTTGGTTGGAACTGCCTTTTTGGTTGGAACAGTTTTTTGGTCGAAACTTTTTGGTCGATTCGTTTTCGCCCGAACACGTCGCGAGCCCTATACGGGCTCGCCCCATAAATATCGCCGTACCCTGAAGGCTGCCCTTTCTCGCGCATGGGGCATGTCCGGGTTCATAATGTTTTTTGCCCGGCCAGGCCGGGTCAGGAGGATGTAGAGATGAGCGGTGGTAACAAGAACTTGCCTGATTCCTCGATGGTCCAGGTTCGCGAATTGCTGTTTGGCGCCCAGCTTAAGGATATGGAGATGCGTTTCAGAAGACAGGAAGAACGTCTTTTGCGGGAAATCTCCGAGGTCAAGGATTCTCTCAGGAGTCGTCTGGATTCTTTGGAAAACTTCATGAAAAGCGAAGTGAACTCCATTTTGTCCAGACTGAAGGAAGAACGCGACGAACGAGACGCCTTGATCAGAGCCGAACAGCGGGATCGTCATGAGGAGATCCGCGCTGAAGCGCGGGAGCGAAACGAGCTTCTTGGGGCCGAAAGAAGGGAATTGCACGAGAACGTCTCCAAAGAGCAGCGAGACAGGGCGGAAGCCATCGCCAAGATCAACGCCGACATGGCCGTCAACAACGACAATTACGAACGCCGGGCCGCCAAGTTGGGCGCTTCCATGGACAATTTGGAACGAACCCTCCGCGAGCTCATCATGAACGAAAGCACTGAAATAAACGACAAGATTGACGAGAAGTACAACGACTCTCTCAATATACTTGAAAAAACGTCGTCCCAGATCCGCACCGACATGGTTTACCGCACCCATATGTCGACCATGATCACGGAAATGGTGGCCTCTCTCTCCAAACCTTGGAACATCGACGTTTCCTCCGTGGATCAAGTCTACGAGTCCGAGACCGATCAGGAAGAGCCTTTCGGCTCCGATGACCCGACGGACGGAAACGGAGGACAGCAAGGCGAGTCTTGAAGGCCATGGCGGAG
The DNA here is from genome assembly GCA_031254895.1 of Deltaproteobacteria bacterium. Taxonomy (GTDB): domain Bacteria; phylum Desulfobacterota; class Desulfarculia; order Adiutricales; family Adiutricaceae; genus JAIRNQ01. The sequence continues at coordinate 5,364 of JAIRTO010000247.1, read as the reverse complement.
ATGGCTTTGAGCCGTCTTTTGCGGACTGTCGCCCGAGGACATCATTTTGGAATCGACGCGCCTTTTTTGGCCGGGCAAACTTGAATTTTCCCAAAAATAGCCTTGACTTGAGGCGATTTTAGGGAACTCTTTGTCGGCTGAGGGTTCGTTTTTTCAAAATATGATCCTCGTCCCCATATCGCTTGAACTTCGGCGGGACTTTTTTCGAAAATTTTATGATTTCCAAATTATGTAAACCACCTGGCTGTTCAATAGTCGGGCCGGCAGGTTTCAATTCCGTCAGAAAACCGTAAAAAGCCGGTGCGCTGACCATAACGTGGATTATGGGTTTTTTTTCCAGACTATTCTCCAAAAATCGAACCGAGTCTTCTTCGCTCCCCGGCTTGGAAGACCAGGCGTTGGATTCTTTGGAAACGTCCTTCGAGGAAAGCTCGGCTCCGTCCGAGACGGACGGCGCCGAGGGCAGGGAAATCGATTTTTCCGAGGGGCCGGCCGTTTCCGAAGGGGAAGACTTTGCGGCTTTGGCCGGGTCTGAAGGGCTCCGCGACTTGGCTTTGGACGTCGAGACGGACGGAAAGGCCGAAGAAATTGCCCCCGGCCCGACCCCGGCCGCTGAAGAAACTGAAGAACTTGCCCAGACGGAGCGTTCGACTGCCTTGTCCGCCGAAGAGTCTCATCTTTCGGACGACGAGCCAGGCTCTCTTTCGGACGACGAGGAAGGCTCTCTTCCCGACGACGAGCCAGACTCTCTTCCGGACGACGAGAAAGGCTCTCTTCCGGACGGGCAGGGCCTCGCTCCGGACGCGGAGAGCGGCGGCGGAGCGGAGAGCGGCGAAGAGCCGGCTGGAGAAAAAACCGAGGAGCTGGACGAAGAACAAACGGAGTTTCTGCTCGAGGAATTGTCCGACGACCCGGAAGCGCGCTTAAAGGTGACCTATGATTTGAGCGAACGCCCTGACGCCCACAAGAGCGAAACGGAACTTCTGGAAGACATAGAAGAGTTCTTTCTGCCCGACGATTCTTTCCAATCCCCCCAGGCGGCCGCCCCCAAATCGTCTTTCGACGAAGCGGACTTTCTCAACAACCTGGACGACTATTTGGGTCAAGAGCCAAAGTCTGAAGACTCCGCGCCAGAAAACGAATCTCTCGAAAAAGAGGGCCCTTTGTCGGAACTCTCTTTCTCCGGCGAATCTTCCGGCTATTTTGGCTCCTGCGGTCCTGAAGGCTGGCCGGCTCCGCCGGAGGACGACTCGGAAATGGGCCAGTTGCGAAAGCTCCTGATGGCCAGGGAGATGGCCCAACTTTCCTACTTCAGCGACGTCATCACCGAACCGGCCAACCATGCTCAGGCCCTCAGCCAGGTCATAACGGAGGCCTTGCTTCTTCGAACCAGAAAGGACGACAAGCTCAACCTCGTTCTCGGCCCCACGGTGGAGAGGATCGTCAGCGCCTCGGTCCGGCGCAATCCGGAAACGCTGGCCAACAGCATATTTCCGGTCATCGGTCCGGCCATTCGGCGTTCCATTTCGGAAACTTTTTCTTCCATGCTGCAGAACTTCAACAGCACGCTGGAAAAAAGCCTGTCCCTGCAGGGCTTGAAGTGGCGTCTGGAAGCTTTGCGAGTCAAGAAGCCCTTCAGCGAAATAGTCCTCCTGCATACTCTTCTTTATCATGTCGAAGAAATATATCTGATTCACGCCGCGTCTGGCCTGGTTCTGGATCACCTCGTTTCCGAAGGAGGCGAAACCAGGGATTCCGACCTGGTGGCCGGCATGTTCACGGCCATTCAGGATTTCATCAAGGACAGCTTTTCCACTGACCGAAACGAGAGCCTTGACAATCTGCGTTTAGGCGAAAGATCCATTTTTATCCGAAGGGCGGATCCCGTCTATATGGCCTGCGTGGTCAGGGGCAATCCTCCCGCTTCCTTGGGGCAAGATCTTCAGGAGGCTCTCGATCTGGTCGTGGTGGATTGCGCCGACGAGCTGGAGCGCTTCAAAGGCGACACCGAACCTTTTAAAAAATGCCGCCGCTATCTGGACGATTTTTTGACCGCCAAGTATCAGGAACAGGGAGAAAAACCGCCTCTGGTCCTCCGGCTCTTGCCGGCGGCGATCTTATTGGCCGTCGTTTTTGGCCTTTTGTTCTCTTTTTTCAACCGGCGGGTCGAGGAAAAGGCCGCCGTCGAGCAGGCCCTCCATCAGCAAACCCTGCGGGCGGCCATCCTTAAAGCCGAGGAGGCCGATCGGTCTCGATTCGAAAAAGCTTTGGATCTTTTGCGGCAAGAACCGGGCTTGGCGGTGGCGGACGTCTCTCAAGAGCTGCCCAAGGGCCGAAGAAAAGTGACCGTTTTGCGGGACAGCCTGTCCAGATCTCCGGCGGAGGTTCTGATCGAGGACGCTCGAATCGAAGCCGATCGGTTCGAGCTGATCGTCAAGCCTTACATATCTTTGGACGAAGCCATCGTGCAGCGTCGAATCCGGGAAACGATCAAGCCGCTGGCCGACGTCGACTTGAATTTCGACGGCGACGAAGGTCTTCTGACCCTCTCCGGTTCAGCTCCTTTGGGCTGGATAATGAAGACCAGAGAGCTGGCCCTGACCATCCCGGGGGTGATCGATGTGGACGTTTCCGCCCTAAGAGATCCTAGAACGGCCGCCCTCGAATCCTTGACGGAAGCCATCAACGGCGTCGTCATCCATTTCCCCACGAACAGCGATCAGCCGATTCCGGAGGATCAGGCCGTGCTCGTCCAGGCCGTGGACAATTTGACCGCTCTGGAGAAGTTGGCCGCCGAGATGCAGATGAGCGTCAGTCTGGTCATATATGGTCACGCCGACGCCGTCGGGGGAGATCGCCGCAACTACGAGCTCAGCCAGGAGAGAACCAAGACGTTGGCTTCCATGCTCTATAGCCGAGGCTCCAGCATTCCGATAACTAATTACGGCCTAGGCAGCCAGCATTCGGCCAGAAGCGAAGAGGGGCCGCCAAAGGAAGATCTGGAGAGCCGCAAAATTGAGCTTCGGGTTCGTCTGACGCAAGGCGGCTTTGTCCATTAGCCGCTCTGGGCGAACATCTGGGATCGAGCGCCTAGGATCGAGCTCCTAGGCCGAGCGCCTGGTCGAAATGACCCCGCGTTTTTCGATTTGTCGGCGGAGGAGCCGCCGACAGCCTGGCCAGGCCAGGCCCGGCCTGGAGTCGGGAGAGTCCAGTCAGCATGTTCGCATGTCCGCTCGTTTGTCCGTCTTTGGCGCAGGCTGGACTTTATTTTAGGGCTAATGTACAATTGATCGACCGGGGGTCAGCCTTTCGTCTAGGGCGAGCTTCTGGCGCCTTCATCACGTTTCCTCTGAAGATTGTCGCGACGCGCTTTCCGGCTTGTGTCCGGAGACGCGAAAAATAGTCATACTCGGTTAAAGTCGTTTGCAAGCTTATATGACCGATATTGCTGAACGTTTATTCGTTTGTGCAGTTTCGGGAGATTGTCGGAAACTGTTTCGCTTTTAATTCCGTCGGCCGAGGCCAACCTTTCGTTCTCGAACGTGGCCGCAAAAGTCAAAGCCCAAACTCTGATTATACTTTTTGCCTTCCGAGGCTGGTTCGTTCGGACTCGCCGAAGCAGGCTAGGCAATTTTGCCGGTAACCGTTATGATCAATAAAAAAATATGCATGCTAGGCTCCTTTTCGGTAGGCAAGACGGCCTTAGTGCGGCAATACGTCAATTCCATTTTTTCGGATACCTACTTGTCCACTGTGGGAGTTAAAATTAGCAAGAAGACCATAAACGTCAAGGATCAGGAATTGAATCTGCTTCTTTGGGACATGGAAGGTCAGGATAACTATAGTCTTGTCAATATGTCTTATCTGCGCGGGGCTCATGGCTTGTTGTTCGTCGTCGACGGGACGAGGGGAGAAACCTTGACGGTGGCTCTCAAGTTGAGGGTGGAATCGATGAAGATCCTTGGTTCGGGGATTCCAAGCATTTTCATCATCAATAAAACGGATCTCGAGCCTGAATGGGAAATCACCGAGAAGGTTCTTTCTTCGTTGGAGGCGAAGGGAGTGACCATTTACAAGACCAGCGCCAAGACTGGTCTCAACGTCGAGAAGATCTTCACGACTCTAGCTGAGGAGATGATGGAAAAAGCCTGATCGGCCGATGGCCGCAGGTCTGAAAAACGCCCTACATGCGTTTGTTTGACGAGTCGAAACAAAAACGTCCTTCCGCGATGCGTCTGATTTCGGCGCAGTTTCGCCTTTTTTCACGGACGACCGTCTAAAAAAGACGACGGGGCTTGATTTTTTTTTTCGCACGGAGCCTACCAGTGGACGATTCCCTTGGACTAAAGTTTATATGCAGCTTGGAGTTCGCTCTCCTCAGGCGGACAAAGCCTCTTGCCTACGAACTATACGGCGAAGTTCCCTCCTTTTACGACAAGCTCTTTCCGCCGGCTGCGGACGGCGCGCGCTGTCGGACTCCGTGGGAGCACTCGTCCATGCTGGAATATTTTCTTCTTGACGCGGAAGAGTTTTTCGAGCATTCGCCCAAAGTGGGCGACAAGGTCAGCAGCGGCATCTGGCTGGAGCCAAACCCCCAGAACAACGACGAGTTGCCTTTGGTGGCCAAGGCCGTCCAACTGCCTGGAGAGCAGTTGATAACCATTCAAGTCATTCAGGACGAATACGCCGAAAGGGTGCGCATTCTTCGCAAAGCCAGAATGGAGCTGGTCGAGCGCCGCAAAATTTCGAACGCCTTGAATTCCTTCAAAAAGAAAGCTCTCTTCGACGCCATGACCAAGCTCTACAATCGGGGCAGCTTCATGGAGATCCTTCAAGAGCAGGTGGAGAAGTTCGGGGCCTATTCGCCGACCATGGCTTTGTTCATCATCGACGTGGACAACTTCAAAAAAGTCAACGACACCATGGGCCACTTGGTGGGCGATTCGGTTCTCGTTCAAGTGGCCGAGCTCTTGCGCACCTCTTTGCGCAAAAACGACTATCCCGCCCGCTTCGGAGGGGACGAGTTCACCGTCGTCGCCCCCGACACGAATACGGAGCAATCCCATAAGCTGGCGGAGAAATTAAGACACCGCATCCAAGCCCACAAGTTCAACACCGGCGACATCCCCGTGACCATCAGCGTCGGGTACACCATCTTCAGAGCCGGCGAAACCATAGAGAACTTCATCCGTCGGGCGGACAAAGCCCTCTACGACGCCAAACAGATGGGCCGAAACATCGTTTGCTTCAGGGATCCCTGGCTCATCGACGACGAGGAGGTCAACGCCGGCTTGACCATCTGACACGCTCTTTTCTTTCTTTCGCCGGCTGACTCCCTTTGTTCGGCTGACTCCCTCTAGTCGG
>JAIRTO010000183.1 GCA_031254895.1 Deltaproteobacteria bacterium | reverse complement strand
TCGCTGGTCACGGCCGCTTGACGGGCCTTGTTGTAGGCCATAGTCAAATTGCCGATGATGTCCTTGCAGCTTTTGGAGGCGTTTTCCATGGCCTGCATCCTGGCGGCGTTTTCGCTGGTGATCGACTCGAGAAAAGCCCTGTAGACCATGATGGTGAGACTTCTGGGCACAAGGCGAGCCAACAGCGTGGAAGCGTCCGGCTCGATGATGTAGTCGAGCTGATCGGAACTGGACAGCGCCTTGACGTCGTCCGGCAAAAGGGGCAACAGCTGCTCCACGTTCGGCTTGTGTCTGGTCAGAGACAGGAAGCTGGTGTAGCAGATGTAAATTTTGTTGTATTCCTTGCCCTTGTGATAGTCCATCATCTGTTTGGTGATGAACTGAGCCCTTTCGTAATCGAAAAGGCCGATCTCGCCTTTGATCTCTTCCTTGACGGCGATGTCGCGACGCTTGTAATAGTCGCACCCTTTTCGCCCGACGATGAACAGCTCGGGATCCAAACCCTCTTCCCTGAGCGAGACGATGCGGTTGTCCAGATGGTTTAACAGGTTCGAGTTGAAGCTGCCGCAAAGCCCTCGGTCAGAGGTGAACAACAAAATCAGGGCCTTTTTCGAGTCGTCGTTTCCGTCCAGAAGCGGATGCTCTATTTCGTGGATCCTCCGCCCGATCTCCTCCATCAGACGAGCATGCTCGTCAGCGTAAAAGCGGAAAAGCTCCGTCCGATTCTGGGTGGCCCGAAGTTTGGCCGCCGCCACCATGTTCATGGCCTTGGTCAGCTTCTGGGTCTGTTTTACGGCCGTTATGTGCCGCTTGATGTCCTTAAGGGAGGCCATCTGAAACCCTATCCTTCGTTGTCGGTTCAGGGACGATCATTTTTTTCGCGTCGTCGTCCGAAATCATCCCTGAACAGTTTGTTTTTGAGGAAATAACGCCCGAAACGCGCTTTTGGAGTCGCCGAAAAAGTCGATCGCTTGAGGGAAGGTCTTTGGACGAGGCCTATAAATCCCGCCGCGATCGACTCGCTTCCGCCTTAACTTCAGTTCGGCTGGTAGATCTTGGAAAATTCCTCCAAAGCCGCCCGCAGACGGGCGTCCAGATCTTCGGAGATGTCCTTTTTTTCCTTGATTTCCGCGAGCGCGTCCTGATGCTTGGTCTCCATGAACTCGATCAGCTTCTTTTCGTAGTCCAAGACGGCCGAGACGGGATACTTGTCCAAAAACCCTCTGGTGCCGGCGTACAGGATGAGAACCTCTTTTTCCGCCGACATGGGCTGAAACTGAGGCTGCTTCAACAATTCGACCATCCTTTGACCGCGATTGATCTGGTTCAAGGTGGCTTTGTCCAGATCCGAACCGAACTGGGCGAAGGACTCGAGCTCCCTGAACTGAGCCAAATCCAGCCTCAAGGTTCCGGCCACTTTTTTCATGGCCTTGGTCTGAGCCGCCCCGCCGACGCGGCTGACGGAAATGCCGACGTTGATGGCCGGCCTGACCCCGGAAAAGAAAAGGCTTGGTTCCAAAAAGACTTGTCCGTCGGTGATGGAGATGACGTTGGTCGGAATGAAAGCCGAAACGTCGCCGGCCTGAGTCTCGATGACCGGCAAAGCGGTCAGAGAGCCGGCCCCGAGTTCGTCGCTAAGCTTGGCCGCCCTCTCCAAAAGCCTGGAATGGTTGTAGAAAATGTCGCCAGGATAGGCTTCGCGGCCTGGCGGGCGACGCAGAAGCAGGGAGACCTCGCGATAGGCCACGGCTTGCTTGGACAGATCGTCGTAGACTATCAAGGCGTGACGACCGCGATCGCGGTAGTATTCGCCCATGGAAGCCCCGGCGTAAGGCGCGATGTATTGCAGAGGGGCCGGATCCGAAGCGTTGGCGGCCACGACTATGGTGTAGTCGAGAGCCCCGTGCTTTTCCAGATTGGCCACCACCTGAGCCACGGTGGACTTCTTCTGGCCGATGGCCACGTAAATGCAGATGACGTCTTGGCCTTTCTGATTGATGATGGCGTCGACGCAGATGGCAGTTTTGCCGATCTGGCGGTCTCCGATGATGAGCTCGCGCTGACCGCGTCCGATGGGGGTCATGGCGTCGATGGCTTTGATGCCGGTGTACATGGGCTCATGGACGCCTTTGCGGGCGATGATCCCTGGAGCCACGACCTCGATGCGAGCGAACTCCTTGGCTTCGACGGGACCTTTGCCGTCGAGGGGATTGCCGACCGAATCCACGACGCGGCCCAGAAGAGCGTCTCCCACGGGCACCTGCGCGATGCGGCCCGTCCGTTTGACCAGATCGCCTTCCTTGATGTGGGCCACGTCGCCGAGAACGGCCACGCCGACGTGTTCGGCTTCAAGGTTCAGAACCATGCCCAGAATGCCGCCGGGAAACTCCAAAAGCTCCATGGCCATGGCCTTTTCCACGCCGTAGACGGTGGCCACCCCGTCGCCCACCGACAGAACCGAGCCGACCTCGGAGAGTTCGACTTGACGACCGTAATCTTGTATCTGAGATTTGATGATCTGGCTAATTTCATCAGCTTTTATGGCCATAGAGCCTCCGAAGGAAATCCTCCGACCAAAGCCGTCGGAGGTGGATTAATATCTGGCGCGTGGATTTAGGCGGCAGGCGATCGACTTGCCACGATCTCATGCAAACGGCGGACTCGCCAAGGAGCCAAAAAACGCCTTTCGCCTCAAAATCGGCGAAATGGCCGGCCAAAATTGGCCGCGCTCCTTGAAGACGTTAGTCCGCAAGAAACAAAAATAGAGGCAGCCGATTCGCCCGAAAAAAGGCTCTTCGTCGCAAACGGCGAAGGCGGACAGCCGAAAAAAAGGATTTCTTCGGCGACTTTTCGAGACGACCGGGCAAGCGAACGAATCGCGCGCCGACGAAAACAGGCGGACGATGTCGTCCGACGTCCGTCCCCGGCCTTATGGGCCAAAGCGGCCAAGGCCTAAGGGAAACGTCAAAAGAAACGAACGACTTTTCAGAGCAAAAGCCCTAAAAAGCCGGGAAAAAGCGACTTCCCGCAGTTCTCCGAAGAGCGGATTTTTGGAAGCCGGACGAAAGCCCGGACATCAACCCGTCATGAAGAGTTCATAACCCGTCATGAGGAGGTCATCCGTCAGGAAGAGGTCATAAGACGGCTCACCCTGTCCAGTTGGGTGAGCAGAGACGAATCCACGACCAGATCGCCCAAACGAGCGACCAGTCCGCCGATGATTTTTGGTTCGACGACTACGGACAATTCCACTTTCGCTCCGGTCAGAGTGCCCAAAGCGCCTTTTATGGAAGAAATCTGGCTGTCGGTGAGAGAACTGGCCGCCGTCAGAACGCCCCTGATGATCCCGTCCTGTTCGTCGCACAATTCCTTATAAGAGGAAACAATTTTTTTAAGGATGTTGAAGCGGCTTTTGGAGAGGAGAAGCAGGAGAAAATTCTTGACGCGAACGGACAAATCGCTCGCCGCCAATATCGAGTCCAAAGCTTTGCTCTTGGCGTTGGCGGGAATGGCCGGAGAAGAGAGGGTCCATAGGCCGTTTTCGGCTTGGGAGAGGGCTTGATAAAAATCTTCCAGCTCCTGACCGTACAGCTGATGTTTCCCGTCCTCAAGCCCAAGCAGCAAAAGAGCCTTGGCGTAACGTTTGGCTAGGATGTCGGACATTTCGGCTCCGAAATTCTAATTGCGGGCTGGCAATTTGATGATTTGGCTGACGAAGTCGGCAGTCAGACGACTGCGGTCCTCTTCGGTCACTTCTTCGACGAGCTTTTGGCGAGCCAGTTCTCTGGACAACTGGCCCATCTCCAAAGTCAAAGTCCGTCTAGCCGCCTTTATCTCGGCTTCCATGGCCGCTTCGGCCCTTTGGACGATGAGCTCGGCCGTTTTATGAGCCTCGGAGATGACGCGATCCCTCTCTTTGGCTCCTTCCCGCTCGTACTGAGCGAGGATGGACTTCCGCTCTTCGCTCAGCTCCCCCAACTTTCGCCGCATGACCTGATTCTGCTCCTCGAGATTCTTGGACTGCGTCTCCAGATATTCCAGAGTCCTGGCGATCTTGTCCCGCCGACCGCTGAAATAATTGGCCACCGGCTTCCGAAGGAGGAAGTACAAAATCAGAACGTAGACGACAAAGTTGGCCGTCCGCCAACCGAAATCGCGCCACTGGCCCGAAGAGTAGCCTTCGGTCTCGTGAGCGGCGCTTTCGACGGCCGCCTCGCTTTCGGCGGAGGGAGAACTGACGGGATCGACCGCTTGGGCGGGACGCTCAAAAAACAATAAGCTAAAGGCCAAGGCCAGAGCTAGGATAGGAATTATTTTATTCATTAACTCCTCTATCTGCCTTGCGGCGACATGAAGAAGAGAATTGCGGAAAAACCGACTCGGCGAAGACGAAAAGACGCCGAAGAAAGAACCGCCCTCAAGCCTGATGCTGTTCCTTGTCGCGGCCCAAAAGCTTGTCCACCAGCTCGTCGGCCAAGACTTCGGCCTCCAGCTTCAGTTGCTCTCTGGCCGCTGCCAAATCCTTGGCTATGGCTTGACGAGCCTCTTCCAACTTGCCGGCGGATTCCTGCTGAGCCTTGGCGAGGATCTCCAGTTCTTTGGCTTGGCCTTCCTCCTTGAGAGTCCTGTGAACGCCCACGCCTTCCTGAAGAACTTCCACTCTCAAACGCTCCTGCTGCGCCGAAGCTTCGGCCAGCTGCTCCTTGGAGACGTCGGCGCTGCATTGGAGCGACGACATGAGATCCCGCCGCGAATCCATCATTTTGTTGAGAGGCTTGTACAAAATTTTGTTCAAGACGAAAAGCAATATCAGGAAATTGACAATCTGGACAAGAACGCTCCAGTCGAAGGACATGCTGACCATGCGAAACACCTTTGCGGATTGAAATGGAAAACGACGACTGGCGAAAGTAGTGTTTTTCGGCCGAGGCGCTTTGAAATAGCTTCGACCGAAACTATAGAAGAAGTATATGACTTTTCTAAAAGCAGGTCAAGAGCGGGCGATCAGGTTGTTCAGTTTCAAGAAAAGAAAAGTCGAAACTTCGCGGCGCCGTCGCGAGCGGCGAAAGCCCCCCTCTTTTTTTTGAATTTCGCGGCTCTTTTCGACCTTTCTCGGCTCCTTCATGGCCTAACCTCCATAAATCGTCGCGCGAAGACCGTTTGGCCAGAAGCCTTTTGGCCATTGGGCCAGGGAGCGTTTTGCGGTTCGGCGCAATTATGCGATATAATCAAGTCAAAAGCCTGATTTGGAACCGTTGCGGCCCCCATGGTCCTGACAAAACTTCAAGGCGCATTTTTGCCTTAATTTATTATTATTGTTGTTATTACTATTAAACCTGCTTATTACAAATAAAATGCTGATTATTAAATAACCCTAACTATTATTTAACCTAAATTTAATAATTATATGAACTTATTTTTTTTACTCCCCATTTGAAATCAATTTTAGGCCTATAATGGCCTAATAATCATATGTTTTTCCTGAAGAACAATTTTAGGCCAACGCCTGACATCTTAATACTTCCATATAAAGAAAAAAGAGAGCTTCGAATCGAAATTTGCAACGAGTTTTCTGAAAGCCTAAAACAGTCTTATAGTCACTTATAAAACCAGTCGCTAGGGCATGTGTCCTAGCGAGTTCATAAAGAAGCATGTCTATGTCGTTGTTTAAAAAACTGGTGAAACTCATTAACCCTGGATGGGCTGACATCTTGTTCCATTATGATGTAAGATTAGAAATGGAAGCGGATGAATATGCTGCGCGAATGCTTGGCTCACCAACGGCTATGATAGAAGTCATCCAGCTACAGTCAAAATCCATACCCTGGATCTTTAAAAGAAATATAAGAGACAGAATCGACTATCTTGCTTCTTTAAAGTTAACAGAGAAATTCGAACCTAGCGACTCGAAAAAAAATCCTCCAACCAACTTATATGAAATAGCCAAACCTAGACATTTAAGTTTGCTGAGCTTGCTTGGAATAGGCGAAACCTTTCGAGAAGAACTGCGTTATGACGAATTTTTAGCTGAGCGAGCCGGTTCCGTCATACCGGTGGCAGAGATGTTAAGTGTTATGCTTCCTAATGTTCCTTCTCTCTTTCGCATAAACGTCAAAAGAAGACTTAGCCGCATCAGGAAGATGAAAATCAAAGATAACGCTGAAATAAGCGCTCAGTTCAAAAAGGATTTCTTTAATCAAATAAAGGAATCTTATCAACGCTTGCTTTGACTCTCAGAGGCGGGCTGGCCTTTTTTCGGCCCTCCCTCCGAAAACAAGAGAATATGACGTTCAGTGAATTAATAAGAAAACTGGCATAAAAATATAAAAAACATTGGCGATCCCTCCGATTCCTATTGTCGGCTTTGTTGGCTCCCCAAAGGAAACGCGGCGCAATCATTGGAAAAACCTGGTCAACCGAAGCGATCGACAAATAAAAGGAGAAAATAGCCGCCATGAGCTCCATTAGAAAAGCCCAGCTGGCCGGAGCCTGGTATCCAGGAAACGCCTCGGCTTTGAAGGTTCTGCTGGAGTCTTATCAAGACTACGCCGACTCTTTGCCCAAGCCGACCGGCCGGCCCTTCGCCGCCATTGCCCCTCATGCCGGCTGGCTGTTCTCCGGGCGTCTGGCTTTCGCGGCCCTTAAAAACTCAAAGGCCTTTTTCGGCGACTCGGAGCCTAAGCTCGTTCTCGTTTTAGGCGGTCATCTGGGAGAGGGGAACCCCATTCTCGCTTATCGGGAAAGCGGGTGGGAGACCCCTTTGGGAACGCTGGAGACGGCCCCGGAACTGAACGAAACCTTGTCAGAGCAAGGGTTCCCTCTGAAACTCTGGAGCGGTCCGACGAACGACAACACCATCGAAGTGATGCTGCCGCTGATCAAGGCCGTCTTTCCTCAAGCCAGAGTCTGGCCGCTCCGGGTTCCGCCGGACGAGACGGCTTTGAGGTTGGGGCGTTATTTGGCCGAGCGTCGACAGGCTGACGAGTTCATCCTGGCCTCGACCGATCTGACCCATTACGGCCGAGCCTACGGCTTCGCCCCGGCCGGTTCCGGAGCGCCGGGAGAGGAGTTTCGCCGGCGAAACGATCTTCGCTTCATCGAACCGGCCCTGGCTTTGAACGCCCCGGCCATGCTCGAAGCGGGCGAAGTCGACAGAGCCGCCTGTTCGGCCGGCGCGGCGGCGGCGGCCGGAGCGGCGGCGGCCGAGTTGGGCGCGAACTCTCTTTTGCTGGATCATTATTCCAGCGCCGACGTCAGTCCCGGAGAGCAGTCCGTAGGCTATTGCTCAATCGCCTACAGCCTGGCTTGAGGAGACCTTGGGCGAGCGAAATCGTCGCCGACGCGAAAAAAAACCCGCTCTCGAAAACGCGATGCGGCGAACTCTTTTTTGGTTTCGCTTTTCGAGAACCGACTTGTTCTTCTGGCCTTATTCTTCTGGCCTTATTCTTCGGCGCCTTTTCTTCGGCGTCTTTCTTCCGTCGACGACGACTTTTTTTGCCGTCTGCAAGGGGTCTCTGGACTTTAGCGGCTGGCTCAGGTAGAATCACAAGCGCTAAAGATCCCTTTTGGCGGAAGTCCTAAAGAGCCGGCGACCGCCTGCCCGTGAAGCGTTTGGACGAAAAAGCCAAAAAGGCCGACGCGCCGAACGCTTCGGAATCGGTCGTCCTTAGGGCGCAGAGAACGCCGATTGTTTTTACCTTTATTTACTCATATTTGGACTTTTACGAATATCGTCTCGCGGAGGCTGCAATATGACGTCTGTTTGCGCCGTAGGTCTGGGCGGAAACATGGGCGATCCCGAGGCCATGTTGGAAAGGGCCATCAACCTGCTCCGCTTGAGGCCGGAATTGACGATCACCGACCAGTCTTCGACTTGGAGAACCGAGCCGGTGGGCGGCCGCCAGAATCAGAACTGGTTCTGCAACCGCGTCGTTTTGGTGTCCACCGACTTGGAGGCCACGCCTTTTCTAAGGCTGCTCATCGACATCGAAGGCCTTTTGGGCCGAGTGAGGGTGGAGCGCTGGGGACCGAGACTAATCGATCTGGATCTTCTTTTCAAAGACCAGCAAACCTTCGACGCCCCCGAATTGATACTGCCTCATCCCAGACTCCAGGAAAGAGGCTTCGTTCTCTATCCTCTGGAGGAAGTGGCCCCTAACTGGTGCCATCCCATTTTGGGGCTCACGGTCACGGAAATGCTGGCCAGATTGCCCGCCGACGGTCCTCAGGTCGTTAGAATATCGTAAACACCGCATAAGGCAGACCATGTTCCGCATCATACTGATCGCCGTATTGTTTTACCTCATCATCTGGGTCGTCCGAGGACTGGTCGCTCCCAGAAGGGCCAGGGACACGCGACAGGACGAGGTGGAGCTGGTTCGAGACGCCCATTCCGGCGAATATTTTCCGAAATACAAGGCTTTGGCCATATCCAGGCAAGGCGAGACTTTTTATTTCATTTCCCAGGAAAACAGAGACGCCTGGTTGAGGAACAGCGGGCAAAGATGAACCGCTCAGTCTCAGAGGCCCCAAAAAAAGGCCGGCCGCTTTCCCCGGCCGCGCCGAAGGCCGTCGCCTTCCTGACGTTCGCTTTTCTGTCGTTCGTTTTGTTGGCCGTCCTCCTGCCGACAGAAGCTCTTTTGGCTCAGGGTTTGGGTTTCGCTCCGGAAGAACAGGTTCAGACGCAAAACGGCGGCTCGACTGCCGGCGGCGAAACCGGCGGAAACGAACAGACTGACGATCAGCCCTACTGGATTCGTCGGACGCCGGAAAACCAGCGGCCGTACTGGCTTCCGCCCGAAGGCGACCCTCTGCCCTCGGCCGAGCAATCTCCTGCGGAGAACCAGGAAGACGCCGGATTTTTCGCGCCTCCGCCTCCCCCGCCGCCGCCCCCTCCCCCAGCTCCGCCGGAATTGGTCAAAGCGGCGGTCGAAGCCCCCACGAAGGAGTACGTCGGGGAGGTGATGAGCTATTACATGTTCAAGGACGATCACGGCGTGACCCATCTGACCGACGCGCCTTCCGATCCTCGATTCAGAATGTTCACCATCCAGATCACCGTCACCACCGGTCTGGCCCCGTACCGACGGGTCAATCTTGACCGGGTGCGACCTTACATACTCAGGGCTTCGGCCACATACCAGGTGGATCCGGCGCTGATCACGGCCATCATCAAATCGGAATCGGCCTTCGACCCTCAGGCCGTATCCTGGGCCGGAGCCAGAGGACTCATGCAGCTGATGCCCAACACGGCCAAGCAGATGGGCGTCAGCGACAGCTTTGATCCGGAACAGAACATCATGGGCGGAACCCGCTACATCCGGATGATGCTCAACCGCTTCCAAGGCAACGTGAGACTGGCCGTCGCCGCCTACAACTGCGGCCCGGAACGGGTGGCCCGAGTCATGGCCGTGCCGCAGATCCGCGAGACGCAGAACTACGTCAAGACGGTGTTGCGCAACTACGAGATGTTTCTTCAGATTTTCGCCACCGAACAAGAAAATTAGCTTCGTTCATGTTCGTAATCGCCTCATGCAAGCTTATACGGAGCCTTAACCCGGACAAAACGACCAGGATCGACAAATCATGAACGCCATAAGCCGTTTTTTGAGCCTCCCCATCTTGCCGAACGTTCTGACGATGGGCAGAATGCTGGCCATACCCGTCGTCATTTTGAGTCTCGCCTTGGCCGATCAAAACAAGCCCCTGGTGGCCGGTCTGACGGCGATCGTCTATCTAGTGGCGGCCTTGAGCGATCTGGCCGACGGCTATCTGGCCAGAAAATATCACCACGAAAGCAACCTCGGCCGATTCCTGGATCCCATGGCGGACAAGCTGCTCGTGGCTTCAGCCATGATCATGATGATACCCCTGCACAGGATTCCCGCCTGGCTGGTCTTCTTGATCATCGCCAGGGAAATGGCGGTCACCAGTCTGAGGGCCATAGCCATGGAAAAAGGACTGGTCATATCGGCCTCCGCCCAGGGCAAACAAAAAACGCTGGCCCAGAACATCGCCATGTTCTGCCTTATTTGGCATCATCAACTCTTATACGCCGACACGCAAAGAGTGGGAATAGTCATCCTCTACGTCGCCTTGGCGGCCACATATTGGTCAGGAGCGTTATACTTCCACAACTTTCTGAAGGCCGCCAAGAAAACCGACCTGACCTGACGCCGAGCCAAAAAGCCAAAGGCCGCAAAAGCGACGCCAAGCGCCTCCCGCTTTTTTCCAGAACGCCAAAAAACTTTCGAACGCGCCCGAAAGTCTTTGAGCCGCATAGAACACATAGAACACATAGAACACATAAAACTCGTCGAAGTCCTTGGAAACGCGAGGCCAGGAGCCTTCCGTCGCTCGCTTTTTTTGAAGGGCGACCAAAAGTTCTTCGCCAACAAATTTCCCTTGCTGGAATCCGCTTCGGCCCCGCGCCGAAAAAAGGGCGGTCGCGAGCCTCGCCGAATACTCCGTCATACGCGTCAGGGAGACTGCCAGATGCCAAAATTGCTCCTCACTCTGGCCATGGTTCTCGTTTTGAGCCTGATCTTTCGCCCGGCTCAAGTCGAAGCCCAAATCGAAGCCCAAGTCGAACCCCAAGCAGAAGCTCAAGTAGAAGCTGAAGTCGAACCCCAAGTCGAAACTCAAGTCGCCCCCATGGGAACCGACTCCCCTTCCTCCCCGACGGCCGACGCTCCCCTGACGTTCAAGGCCGGCCACACCTTATCGCCAAATCATCCCTATCATTTGGGCATGCTTCGTTTCGCCGCTTTGGTCGAGGAAAGGACCGGCGGGCAGATCGTCATAGAAGTTTTCCCGGACACGGAACTAGGCAGCGAATTGGATCTGATCGAGTCTCTGCAGATGGGCAAAGTGGACATGACCGTCATATCCACCGCGCCTCTGGCCGCCTTTTCCCGCGAATTCATGGTGTACGATCTGCCCTTCATCTTTCCTGACGCCAAAACGGCCCGGCTCGTGCTGGATGGTCCGATAGGACAGAAATCTCTGGAGAGCGTCCAAAACATATCCATGATTGGCCTGACCTTTTTCGAGAACGGCTTCCGACATGTGACCAACTCCGTCCGGCCCGTCGTCGCGCCAGGCGACGCCAAAGGTCTCCGAATCAGAACCATGGAGAACAGGATCCATATGGCCTCCTTCGAAGCCTTAGGGGCCGTTCCCACTCCCATGTCCTTCGCCGAGCTTTACGGAGCCCTAAAACTTTCCAGAACCGACGGTCAAGAAAACCCCATCCCCATCATTTACACTTCCAAATTTTTCGAAGTCCAAAAATACTGCTCTCTTACTGGTCATTTTTACTCCCCCACCCCCATGTTCATCAGTCTCTACGCCTGGGAAAAACTGAGCGACGAACAGAAGCTCATATTCCGCCAGGCGGCCGACGAAGCCAAGGACTACCAGCGAGAGCTGATCGACCAGCAAAGCGCCGAATACCTGGCCGAACTCGAGAATTTGGGGATGGAAGTGACGGAGGTGGACAAAGCCGTCTGGCTGGAGGCGATGGAGCCGGTCTACAAGAGATTTGAATTGGACATCGGTCCCGAAGTGATCGAGGCGGTCAAAAACGAGATAAAAAACTTGGCCGAGGCGAACCAATGATTTTGTTTCGCGGCCTTCGGGTTCATGGAGTCGGATATTAATCAGGGACTCGAGATGCCTTCGACTATTGGATCTTTCGACTAAAAACACGAAAACATAGCGGCGGGACAGTTTAGAAAACTGGGCAGAACGAGATTTTTTTTAGGCATTTTCCGCTGCGGCGTCGACTGCCCCTTGCCGCTTTGCGGCTTCCTCCGCTGCGGCTCCGCGTCGCGCGCGCTCCAGCGCCGACGTTTCACTGCCGAGCGCGTTTTTGGCTGAGAGCGTCGGGGCGCAGTCGTCCCAATTCCTTGAACTTCGGCGAGAGCGCCATCTCTCGGCAGAACTCCAATTGCTTGTTCGCTTTCCCTCCCCCACGTTACCCCGTATCTTCACGTTTTTTCAGCTCGTCTTACGTCTTAGCTCGAAACAGCGGCAGAAATTGCTGTAGTTCCTTCTCTTCGTCCACATTTTTCCGAAGTTTGCGGATCTAAAAAGCAGTGAGACAGATTGAACGTCTCGTCTGTTTTGGCGGGCAGGTTATTGACGTTAATATCGCTCAACACTTAAAAAAATCAGCCAACTCAGGATATAAAAGATCATTGTGAACAATGTAGCTCATATGATCGTGATCCTTCAAGACCATCAATCGACTGTCGACCAGAGCTGCGGCGATGGTCTCAAAAGTCCCGGGCTTGAACAGGTCGTTCTCGCCGCCGACGACCAGAGAAGGAATTTTGATCTGCCGAACTTCTTCCGAAGATATGTGCGGCTCATCCAGCATGAGCTTGATTAGAGGGCTTCGATTGGCCGCATATTCTTCTTCAAGGTCGGCTTTGATCTCCGGGATGAAGTCGTCGACGTCCAGATTCGGCCCCAAGAGGGCCATTCGGCGAATCAGTTCGGGATGATCCATGGCCAGCAGGAGGGAAATGACGGCCCCGTCGCTGAAGCCGACGACGTTGACCGGCTGAAGCTCCAGCCGGGTTATGAAGCTCCGCAGATCGCCGCTCATGGCGCTGTAGGAAATTGTCGCCGTCGCCTGACTTAACCCATGACAGCGACTGTCCAAAGCGTAGACGGCGAAGCTGGACGAGAGCTTTTCGGAAAGTTCGTCAAAAATGGAGCAGTCCTCCCCGTTGCCGTGAAGGAGGACAATCGGGGAACCTTGCCCGGAGGCCTTATAATGCAGCGTCAAATCCGGCAGTTCAATGAACACGACAAATCTCCTCGTTAAAATAGGAACCTTCCGGCGGCGACGGAGCCAAAGGACAGACCCGAAACGGATCGCCGCCCCAAAAGGCCTCTATCCCGCCAAGTTTCGACTTTGACGGTCAAATCTCTTTCGAAGGCTTTTTGACCAAAACAGCCATGGCGCCAAAAAGAATACCTCGGAAAAATCGGCGAAACAGTCCGCCTCGAACGGCGGCCGCCCTCAAAAGTTAAAAAAAACGGGCCCGTCTTTTGGAAACAAACGCGACCAAAAAAGCTGTCTCAAAAAGCTCGCTTGGCCCAACTTCCTTCGCCGATTTTTCGGCAACGGCTCAGAATCATTCTGCAGAATCATTCAGCATGCAAAATACATCGACCTTTTGGGCTATTCGAGAATATTATATTGCTTTTCTGTTTAGGATCTGTTACTTTAGAGTTAGTCATAAAATAACTGAGCATCATTTCAGGGACACAATGCTTTAATTGCAACCAAAAAGATTGAGATCAATCTTAAGTTATTTTTTGGCTAACCCTTAATAAAGTGAAACATCTATCCAAGCGGCTATAAATCCTTCAAACAAACAAGCGCAAGGCTTTTCAAAAGCGTGACGGAAAAAATTAGAATATTTTAACGACATTTGGCTTTTAGCTACGATAAAAAATGATTGCCCATCTCTAGGCTATTTTTGAGGCTATAACAACCTCTATTATTCATTTGGCAAAATATGGCAAATAGCCATAAGCTTGCAATATTTCGCAAAAATGCGGGCCAGCGGCTCCTGCGTCGCCGTTGCCGGACACGATCTCCCAAGCCGGAGCCAGAATATGGAAGACGGCCTCTTTGGCTTCCCGCCGCCGTTTGACCGCCGTCCGGGCCAGTTGATCAGCCGAGGCGATCATCCAAGGCGATCATCAAAGTTGAGCCTTTTGAAGACGCTTTCTGTCGCCCGCCTTCATTGGAGCGCGTCCGAAGGCAGGACGAGCGGGGAAAAGTTGACCCTTCGAAACGGGGACGATCGGCGCGACTTAATGGGCCAAAAAAAGATCTTGACCTCATAGGCGGAAAAAAAACCGCCAACCCGCTTGATTTTGCCGAAAAAAAACCGATAATCAGCTATGTCGCTTTTTTTGCAAGTCCAAAAGCAATTTGCCCTCCTGCGGAGGGCTGCCCGCCGCCGGGAGGAGCTTTTCTCCGAATCGCCGGCTGGCGAAAATCGCGATCAGACGCCAAAATCGCCTTGAAGACGCCATCGGCAACGGCTCCAAGACCTCGACCGGGCGCCAAGATCTTTCAATGGGCTTCAAGATCTCTAACGGACTCCAAAATCTCTAACGCCGCCCAAGACCTCGAACGCGGCCCAAGACCTCGAACGCTGCCAAAGTCGCCTATTCCTTCAACTGGGCGTTCGAAACGGAGCCTTTCAGAGCTCGGCTAAAATGACCTCGTCGACCGTCAAAGCGGCCGCTTTGCGGATGGCCGACCGGATTCCGCTCCATTTCTTCTAGGCCAAAAAGGTTGGCGCTCCAGATCGGCGACCAAAAAGCGCATACGCCTTTATAACCGAGACGGCTTTCGCGAGCGCCCAAAAAAGAGCCGCGATAAAACGATTTTTAGGGCTTGACCGCGCATTCGCCGCCTTGACCGGACAAGATCTCCAAGGCGTGGTCCAAAATGGGGAGAACCGCCTCGAGGCTTTCCGCCGCCCCTTTTGGGCTGCCGGGCACGTTTATTATTAAGGTTTGACCTCTGATGACGGCCACTCCTCTGCTCAGCGCGGCTCGGGGCGTTTTTTTGCAGCCTTCGGCCCTCATGAGTTCAGCCAACCCCGGGGCCAATCTGTCCGCCACGTCCAGAGTGGCTTCCGGCGTCAAATCTCGAGGAGAAAAACCGGTGCCGCCGGTGGTGACGACCAGATTCACTCTTTCCACGTCGCTGAAAAACGTAAGACAGGATGATATTTTGTCGCGTTCGTCAGGGACGATCATGCGAAGAACAACATTGAAGCCGTTTTTCTCCAACAACTCTTTTACTTTGCCGCCGCTGAGATCTTCTCTTTCTCCGACGGAGCCTTTGTCGCTGGCCGTCATAACGGCCGCCCTATAAATTTCTGACATGACGACACTCCAAATCTTATATTAGGTCAATCCGCGTAAATATTCGCTAAAAACGCGTCAAAAGAATTTTCGCCAAAAAACAGGAGCAAGGATTATGAATCAAAAAACTTCCAGAGCAAACAAAAGCGGCTCCAAAAGCAAAGCTTCGGGCGGCGGTTCTGACCCCAAGAAACGCCGAACCGTCAAAAGCGCGGCGGCCGCCGAAAACAAGGAGCCCCAAAGCAGACGGCCTAAAATTGAAGTTCCTCTGAACGATGAAATGGATCTAATCCAGGCTGAAGACGAGTCTTCCGCCCCCGCCGGCGAAAAATACAGCAGCCGAAACATTTGGAACAACGACGGCCTGATTCGTTGCCCCTGGGCGCTCATCAGCTCCAGAATGGCCGCTTACCACGATCTGGAGTGGGGCATCCCAAGCCGCGACGACCGTCACATTTTCAAAATGCTCATTTTGGAAGGCATGCAAGCCGGCTTGAGTTGGGCGGTCATTCTTCGGAAAAGCGAATTTCTGGAAGAAGCCTTCGACGGCTTCGATCCGGAGAAGATAGCGGGCTACAAGTCGGACAAGGTGGAAAAGCTCATGAGCAATCCCGACATCATCCGCAACAAGCTGAAAATCAACGCCGTCATAAGCAACGCTGCGGCTTATCTCAAACTGCGCCGCGAGGAAGGCTCCTTGTCGGACTTTTTGTGGAAATTCGTAGACGACAAGCCCATAATAAACAACTGGAAAGTGATGTCGGAAGTTCCCAGCAAAACGACCCTGTCGGATAAAATCAGCCAGGAGCTGAAAAAGCGGGGCTTCAAATTCGTCGGCTCGACGATCGTCTACTCGCTGATGCAGTCCATTGGCCTCGTCAACGATCATTTGAAAGAATGCTCGTTCCGCTTCAAAAAACCCAACCCGCTCCCAGTCTTGGAGGGCAAGACCGCCCCCGCCAAATGAGACGAAACCTAAGTTTCGGGAACCAGGCCCTAAAACAAGAGGCTACAGGTCGGCCAAGGAAAAAGGCCAGCCGCGACCGAACCCGCAGCCCGGAAAAATGCAGACCGGACAGCTCAGACAAAGTCCTCCGTGGCCGAGGCGACGGATCTGCCGACGGGTGATCTTCAAGCCGGCGGCGATTCTGGGCATGACTATGTCGAAAATTGTTTTCTTGCCGAACATGACGCACCCGGGCAGACCGAGAACAGGAACCTCGCCCAGATAGGCCGTCAAAAACATGGCCCCAGGCAGAGCCGGAGCTCCATAGGTGACAATCTCGGCGCCTGAGGCCTTGATGGCCCCGGGGGTCAAATCGTCGGGATCGACGCTCATGCCGCCGGTGCAGATGATGATTTCCGCGCCGATTTCCAGAGACTCCTTGACGGCCTTCGCTATCTCCTGAGTGTCGTCGTCGCAGACGGTCTTTTTGACGGTTCTCACGCCGTATTCAAGGAGCTTTTCCTCCACCACCGGAGTGAAGGCGTCCTCGATGCGCTTATGGTATATTTCGCTGCCTGTGGCCACTATGGCGGCCTTGAGGGGCAGATAGGCTCTGACCTCCATCAACGGCTCGGAACCGACGACCTCTCTGACTCTGTCCAGCTTGGCCCTGGCTATGGCCAAGGGGACGATCTTCAAGCCGGCCAATATCTCGCCTTTTTTGACCTGCACCCCGCTCTGCCTGACCGCCACGCCGATCTCGTCCTCGTCGTTGACCTCTTCCAAAAGGGAAACATTGACCAGAAAAAGCCCGTCTTCCTTGGCTGAGACGTTTATGCGGCCTTCTTTCGCCTCGGAAAGAAGGAAGCGATCCTTGAAGTTGCAGCTTTCGGCCAAAAGC
Organism: Deltaproteobacteria bacterium; assembly: GCA_031254895.1. Taxonomy (GTDB): domain Bacteria; phylum Desulfobacterota; class Desulfarculia; order Adiutricales; family Adiutricaceae; genus JAIRNQ01. Next base: position 1,228 of record JAIRTO010000183.1, on the reverse strand, counting down.
TCGGCCGCTTCGTTTTCATGGGCCAGATCGGCGCCGATGTCCAAGACGTAAAGTCGTCGTTTGCCCATGGACAAAAGAACTTCGACGTCTTCCGCTCTGACGACGTGTCCTTTGCGAAAAATCGTTTCTTTGACTTCGTCCCTGACGATGCGAGTGAGATCGTGGCACAGCGCCGATCCGACGGCGTCTTCCGTTTTGATGGTCTTCATGAATAATCTCTTTCAAGACATAGCCTGTTTGCCTGTCAACGTCGAACATGTTCCAAAAATGCAAGGCCCGCCTCCGCGATTCCAAGCCGGAGGCCAGTTCAATTCGTCCATTTGGGGTCGCCAAGGCCAAGAGTCGTCCGGCCGAAACTCTGGAAGCCAGCGAAACCCCTGGCGACGTTTCCGCCTAATCGCCAACTAGTCGACATTTTTGGCGGAAGAACGGCGGAAAGCCTTAGTTCAGCGGAAAGCCTCGGCCTACGGCCAGAAAACGAAGGACGCCTCTTTCGCCCTTCAGGCGACAAATCTGAGCAGTCGGCTCAAATCAAGCAATTCAATTCAACTCAACTCAAATCAAATCAAATCATATCAAATCAAGCGGCTCAACTCAGCTCAACTGAACTCAACCTAAGCGGCTCAGCTCAGCTCAGCTCAGCTCAGCTCGACTAAACCCAACTCAAGCAGCTCACCTCAAACAACTCAAAAAACTCAAAAAATTCAAATCAAGCGGCTCAGACCAGACAACTCATATCGGACAGCCGCGACCAAACTGGCTTTATAACTGACTCGCTTGATCCGACAAGCTGGACTCGCCTGCAGAGGAGCGATCAGAGGCGAAAAGACCGAGACAGATTGAAGATCAAAAAAAAGGCCGTCGCAAATCGCTCTTCCTTTCGGAACGACAGAGCCGTTTTTATACGGCGGAACGGTCAGGAGCTTTTTAGGTCGCGCGACGACGAAACGTCCAGATCCTGTCTCCCGTTCGCCCAAGTAACTTCGCCGTCGGAGGCGAGTCCAAAGGCCGAAAAAGAAACGCATGACGCAAAACTGGCCAAGTTTGGCGACAGGCGGCAACGGCTATTGGGAATGGACAGCTTGACCATGCGCCTGACGGGATAAAAAGCGAAGAAATGTCGACCTATGAAAAAGGACGGACGCTAAGGAAGTTTTAATCATATAAAAAAAATTGTTATTGGGACAGGAAAAAACGACCTATCGCAAACTCGTCAACTCGTTGATTG
>JAIRTO010000124.1 GCA_031254895.1 Deltaproteobacteria bacterium | reverse complement strand
GCCGGCAGGTCGACGACGGACCCGGCCGCTCCCCATTTGGGTTCCCGGGCGCCGTAGACGACGCCGTCCAGGCGGGCGTGAATGGCGGCCATCAGACACATGGGGCAGGGTTCCAGAGTGCTGAAGAGAACTAGTCCGGGCAGACGGTAGTTGCCAATTTTGGCGGCGGCCGCTTTGATGGCCTGGATCTCCGCATGGGCGGTCGGGTCGGCCAGAGAGATGACTTGGTTCCGACCGCAAGCCGCGAGGCGTCCCTCTCCATCGGCCACGACCGCCCCGGCCGGCACTTCGCCCGCCTCGGCGGCCAGTCTGGCTTGTCGAAGAGCTTCGTTCATCAGCTCTCGGGCTAAAAGAGAATTGACGTCCAATAGAGACATGAATAAACCGACTTGCTCGGCCAAAAAAGACGTTGAAAAGGCCGCCGCCTTCGAAGGCGGCGGTGGAGCGGTCAAGGTTTGAAAGAGACGGTCAAGGCGCGAGGTTTTTTTGGAGCTTTTTCTCCCCTGGCATCGAACGAGTCCTTGGCTTTTTGGCTCCGAGTTTTTTCAAAACGTCGGTTTGGAATACGGCGAGTCTGTTGAGCTGAAATCGGCTATTTGAGCCGCCAAACGCTCTCCGGCTTCGGCTTTGGAGCGGGAGGCGTCTCTTCCTTTGCGCGCGGCCGTCTTTTCGGCCGTTTTCGTCGCCGCCGCTTTTTTCTTCTCCGTTTTCCGGACGATGGCGTTAGCCAGCGCATCAGCCGTGGCTATTCTGTCGGCCAGGGCGGCTTTTTTGTCTTGGGCGTTTCTGGCTTCAGCTTTCTTCGCGGCCGCAGCCGCCTTTTTTTTCTCTTCGGCTTTTCTGGCCATATCCTCTATCGCGGCCACGACGACTCTTTTCTCTTCGGCTTCCTTGGCGGCCAAGGCGGCTTTTTTCTCTTGGGCGTTTCTGGCTTCGGCGTCCTTCGCGGCCTGGGCGGCTTTTTTCTCTCGGGCTTTTTTGTCTTCGGCGTCCTTCGCGGCCAGGGCGGCTACTCTGGCTTCGGCTGCCTGCGCGAGCATGGCGGCTTTTTTCTCTTCGGCTTTTCTGATTTTATCCGCTATCTCGGCCCAGATGGCGCTTTTCTTTTCGGCTTCCTTGGCGGCCAGGGCGGCTTCTTTCTCTTGGGCTTCCTTGGCGGCTAGGGCGGCCAGGGCGGCTTTTTTCTCTTGGGCCTTTTTGGCTTCAGCTTCCTTGGCGGCCGCAGCGGCTTTTCTCTCTTCAGCTCTTCTGGCTTTATACTCCATCGCTTCCAAGATGGCTCTTTCCTCTGCGGCGGCCCTTACGGCCAAGGCGGCTTTCTTCTCTTCGGCTTTTTTGGCCTGCTCGGCTTCTTGCGCGGCCAAGAGGGCTTTTATGGCTTCATCTTGCTTCGCGGCCAAGGCGGCTCTTTTCTCTTCGGCCTGTCTAAGTTCAGCCTCTTTCTCGGTCAAGACGGCCTTTATGGCTTCATCTTCCCTCTCGGCCAAGACGGCCTTTAAGGCTTCAACTTCCTTCGCGGCGGCGGCTATTTTTTTCTCTTGGGCTTTTCTGGCCTTCTCGGCTTCTTTGGCTTCGTCATATCGAGCTGTTTCCTCCATCTGTTCGGGAGTGCTTATTGGCACAACCAATTTGCCGTTCCTGTACTCTAGTTTCCGTTTTTTCAAGGGCGGAATTTTTGCTGGCTGAGAAGGCGGAGAGGCGGTCAGTTGTTTTCTGGATTGACCGATCATGCTGATGGCGGCGATGAGCTTGTCGTCCGTCGGACGTTGCTGCGCCGATCCGGCCGAGCCGGACTTGCCGGCGGAGAGCGATTTGCGGGCCTTGGCTTGGCTGGCCGGCTGCTCCGGTTGGGCTTCGGTCAGCTCAATGCCGAAGATGGCTCCTAGATCGCCGGACAAGGAGTCTTGAGAGGAGACGTCAGTTTCCAGCAAGGAGCCGGCGCTGGACAGAAGCTCGTTGGGATCGACTCGCCGCAAAAGAAACAGAAGCTCGGGCTCGGTGTCCAGACGATTGCCGATGCCGTAGAATATGGCGGCGATGTGCTTGCAGAGGTCGGCCCAATCCGGACAGGAGCATTTATAGCGTATTTCCGATTGTTTCGGAAAGAGCCCGAACTTGGGATCGCAGATGACCTCCATGACTTCCGGGGAAAACTGGCCCATCAGCAGATCGACCAGAGTGGAGATTCTGCCGTGGCATTTGCGTTTGATCTCTTCCCAGTTTTCCAGAGACAGGGGGCTGACGTCCATGGTCACGTGGTATACGTCGGACCCGGCGACATAAGCGAAAATTTTGCCCGGCCCGATCTCCAGATGGAAGACGGAGCCGTTGCGGGCGTAAGTGCGGCCCCTGGGCATGCGGTTGTCGAAGTCGGCCATGCCTTCGAAATGGCTGCACCAGCGCTGGCCCCAGAAAGTTCGGGCGATGGTCCTGCCTTCGATGGAAACGGGCTTGAGGTCTTCTCGCCATTCAGGGGATTTTTTAAAGTCGACTTTGGTTCTGTTCGGGTAATAGCTCCAGGAACGGTAGCCCCAAGACATTTTCTACTCCTACAAGACAGCCCGGTCGATGTCCAGGCTGACGAGCTTCAGCAAGGCTTCGTTGTCCATATTGGTGAGGTTCAGGCCTTCCTCGCCCTGAAGGATGTCGGAGGCCAGACCCCGTTTTTCCCGGAGAAGATCGTCGAGGCGCTCTTCCAGAGTCCCGCTGGTGACGCATTTGTGAACCAAGACGTTTTTCTTCTGACCTATGCGGTAGGCTCTGTCGGTGGCTTGATCTTCGACGGCGGGGTTCCACCAGCGGTCGAAATGGATGACCTGCCCGGCGGCGGTTAGGTTTAGGCCGGTGCCCCCGGCTTTGAGAGATAGAATGAAGTAAGGCGGGCCGCCTTCGGTCTGAAATTCGGCGACCAGCTTTTTCCGTTCCGCGACGGGAGTGCTCCCGTGCAGGACAAGTCCTTGTCGGCCGAAGACGCCGGCGAGATGTTCGAAAAGAGCGGGGATTATTTCCTTAAATTGGGTGAAAACCAGAAGTTTGTCCTGACGTTCGGCCATCTCCCGGCAAAGTTCTTCCAGACGCAGGAATTTCCCGCTCCGTTGAGGATTCCAGTCTCCGTCTCCGGTCAGCTGAGCGGGGTGATTGATGAGCTGCTTGAGACGCATCAGACTCTGCAGAACCAAGCCGCTGCGGGCGAATCTGGACTTGTTTTTGTCCGACTCGTCGAAGTCTTCGAGAGCTTTCCGCATTTCGTTGACCACTTGGGCGTAAAGCTTGGCTTGGGATGAAGTGAGATGGCAGTGAAGCGTCGTTTCCGTCTTGTCGGGAAGGTCGTTGATGATGCGCCGATCCGTTTTCAGGCGTCTCAAGAGATAGGGAGCGACCAGTCGTCTGATGGGGGCGTATCGATCGCCCTTCGAGTCGCTGTCCAAAAGGCTGACCACCTCGCCGAACCTTCTTAGGGAACCCAAAAGGCCGGGATTTAGAAAATCGAACAAGGACCAGAGGTCGGTCAGCTTGTTTTCTATGGGCGTGCCCGTCAAGACGAGGCGGGAGCGGGCCGGCATTTGTTTGACGGCCCGGGTTTGGGCGGTGTTGGGATTTTTGATCGTCTGAGCCTCGTCCAAAATGACCATGTTCCAGTCGTGTTTGGCGAATAGTTCGGCGTTTCTGGCCAAAAGGGCGTAGCTGACGATGACCAGATCGCTTCGGGCGATCAGCGCGTCCCAATGCTTTTGCCAGTAAGACAAGGAGTCTTTCGGGGTTTCCGAAGGATGCCAGATGGACAGCCGCAGAGAAGGGGCGAATCGGGCCGCTTCCGAACGCCAGTTGGACAAGAGGCTGGCCGGAGCGACCAGAAGAGAAGGACCAGGCTCCGTTTTTTTGTGCAAAAGGAGCAGAGCCAGAACCTGCATGGTTTTGCCCAGCCCCATGTCGTCGGCCAGACAAGCGCCCAGACCGAGGCGGGAGAGCAAGGTCAGCCAGGCCAAGCCTTCTTTTTGATAAGGGCGAAGAACCGCCTTCAGCTCTTCCGGAGGCTCGGCCGCCTTCGGGTTTCTGATTTCGCGCAGAATGGCTTCCAAAGCCGGCCCGGCGTGAGGGGAGACCCAGGGGCCGGGGTCGGGCAGATCGTCGAATTCGTCGCCTACGGCAGGCAGACCCGCCAGGAGCCGCATGGCCTTGATGAAGGTCAAGCCGGATTCGCCGCTTTCCATCTTGGCGGTCTGCCAGTGCTCCAACGCTTCTTTCAAGCGCTCTCGGTCGACTTCCAGCCATTGGCCTTTGAAAAAGACCATGTCCCCGTCGCCCCGAAGAATCTCGGCGATTTCTTCTTCCGAGAGCCGATGATCCCCCACGGCCATGGCGACGTCCCAGTCCAAAAGGGTGTTGGCGCCGAAAACGGCCTGCGTGTTGCCGATATCCACTCTGATCTTGACCTGAGGCCGCTTTTTCCACCAGTCCGGGATGCGGACGGTCAGACCGCTTTCCTCCAGGATGGGAATGTCCTGCAAAAGGCGATGGGCCATGTCGATGGTGAAGGCCATCGGACGGAATATGGCTTTGCTTTCGGTCAGTTGGGCGACCCAGGGGAGTTTTTGGGAAGCGGATTTGACGGGAGTCAGAAGGGACAGAAGAGCCGGGTGATCGCCCTGCCCGGCGTACTGCATTAGAGCCTGGGCCAAGGGAATATGTCTGTCTCGGCCTTCGGCGGTCAGGGATTGAACATAGGTGGCCATGAAGGCGAAAGGTCTGTCTTCGTCGCCTTTGTTTTCGGCCAGGTGAAAGGTGACCCGGCCGACCTTCTGCCAGCTGGGAGCTCTTTCGGCGAGAAAGTCGGACAGGGAGGGTTTGGCGGCTACGGCGACCCATTGGGCCAGATAATTCCAGATGATGACGAGACTGAAAGGGGAAAGATATTCGCCGCCGGGCATGGGCGGCGCCCCGTCGCACATGGCTTCCAGCTTGTCCGAAGGAGGCTGAACCATCATGGCCGAGCCGCTGACGTCTTCCGGCAGTCGGCAAAGGGCCGCCAACAGTTCGTCCGCCAAAGACCGCCAGAAGCGGTAGGTCGGTTCGGTCAGTTCGGCGCGATTGGCGGACAGATCGAATAAAAGCTCCCGCCAGTCTCCAGTTTGCTCAGGAAAAATAAGCCAAGAGTTCGGGGTTAAAACTATGGGTCGACTTTGGGATATGGTTTCGTTTATGGCGAAAAACTGCTCTTTGTCGGAATTTTGCTCTTGATTTAGCATGGATGAACCTGTTTAGAATTGGACGCACTGCTTGTGTCTATTTGAACATAAGGATACTACATTATGTGGTCAACTATGTCCAGAAAAAAAAGGACTTCGCTATTATGTTTTTTTGATAAAGCCTTAGTTTGAACAAGTTGAATAAACATTAATTTGTACGAATGTAAAATCCTTATTAACGGTATATGCAATAAAAATATAATTAAGATATATGGAGAAGTGAAAAATAATTGAAAAGATTTTCTCAAAAATATCTAACAAATAAAGACCTAGAAATGGCTTTCCTATCTCAAAAAAGGTTATTTGACTATAACTATGGATTATTTGAGAAGCGAACAGGGAGAGGCTCGGCCAATCTCGTTCCGCCGATAAAAGCGTCCTTGACTCCTCCTTGGCTGCCTTGACCTAGCCGGGGTCTTCTTCGCTAGGCCCCTGAACCCGGCCCCGGAACCCGGCTCTAGAGCCCGGCTCCAGCGCCGAAGGTTCGGTCGACGAGGAAACGGCTTCGAAACAGGTCTGGCTTGAAGAAACGCCTGTCGGCCGAACGTGAGCCTCGCCGGGGATCCTGGGCGGAGTCTTCTTGGGAGTTCGTTTTATCGGGAGTTCGGCGTCAAAGGAGCCGTCGCGTTTGACGAAGGCGTTTTTTTTTTTGCGGCTAAATCTTGGATATTATTCAATAATTCAGTATTGGGCCTGCAGATCCTGCCTTTGGCCCGAAGGCCGCCAAAGGAAAAAAATAGGCGACTGTTTTCTTGGCGGCGGTTTTTGTCTTTTTTGGAGACACGGGACGATTGGCGCGAAACAGACCAAAAACTGGAAGGCGAAAAAACCTCGACTTCAGGCGAGGTCTCATCTATTCGCGTCTATATTGCGGGGAACAGGAGAAAAAAGGAAAATCGGGCCTGTCTCGTCTCCGTTTCGTCAATGTCTCATTATTAGGTTCGCTGACTGAAGAAGGATGTCTTTTGGCGAATGATTCGGGTCCGCGAACTGTCTCCATAGCCTTTGGCGCAGCGATTCGCGCGTCGAAAGAGGGATCGACGGGAATAAAATTCCTGGCCTTCGTGAAAAACGTTCATTCATAGGCATAAGAAGTCTTTGAATAGTAATTGCCGCAAGATGACGGACATTGGACCTTGTTTTACGAACAAATTTCTCATGAAAATGGAAATGAGGCTAATTTGCCAAGATATCTGATAAAAGCTGGGACGACCGTTTTGGGAAGAGCAGTTTCAAAAGTAAGTTGTTACTCATTTGATCTAAACTTGGGCCATCATTACAGAGTGGTCAGTTCGAAGCCTAAATGCATCAGTGAATGAAAGATAGTTTACAAAAGCGTTTTTTATGGCTAGAATGCCAAAAGAAGTGACGGCCCAACGCTGGTTTTCGATCCGGCTTCTTTGGTCGATTTTGGGAGATTCGCCTTGTCTTTAAGACGGCTTGTTTGAAAGGCCGCTTATCTGGCAAAAGGCCGCTTATCTGGCAAAAGGCCGCTTATCTGGCAAACGGCCGCTTATCTGGCAAACGGCCGCTTGTTTGGCAAACGGCCGCTTGTTTGGCCAAAGGCTGATTGTCTTATAAGGCCGCCTGTCTTAAAGACCGCCAGAAATCGCGCCCGCCTTTCCTTTTTGGGCGCTCCGCGACCGACGTCCGGCCGTCTCGAGGCGGCCCGGCTTTTCGGTCGGCGCGGCGACGTGTCCCAAAAAACAATTAGGTTTTGGATGGCTGCAAACAGGAGTAAGAAAGATGACGACGGATAGGAAGTATGAGTTCACCTGGGACCTGATCGGCGATCTTGACAACGCTAGGCCGAATTTGGGCCCCACTTTGCGCATTGAAGCTTATCGGCTGCTGCAGTTTTGCACCCGCGACGTTTTGGAGCAGAGGTACGGCACCGACGCGGCCGACGAGATCTTCTTCGCCTCGGGGGCTTTGGCCGGCCGGCATTTTTACGAGAACGTTCTCGAGCGCAAGCCGAAAGACATTCAGGATCTGGTCAAACAGCTGCAGACCCTTCTGAAGGACATCGGCATCGGCATTTTTAAGGTGGAAAAGCTCAGCGACAATCTCGAATGCATCATGACCGTGTCTGAGGATTTGGATTGTTCCGGTCTGCCGGAACTTGGCTACGGGGTCTGCGTGTACGACGAGGGCTTCATCGCCGGCATTCTGGAGTCTTTCACCGGCCGTCCCTTCGACGTCAAAGAAATAGACTGCTGGTGCACCAACGAACGCACCTGCCGTTTTGAAGCCAAACCGAAAGATGTCTGATTTCGGACTTTTCGGCCGGCCCGCTCGGCTCTAACCGCTCGGCGCCAGTCGGCCGCGTCTTCAGCCTGTCCGTCGCCAAAGGCGTCCAGAGGGCTGAGGGCTTGGCCGACCGGCGCGGTCAAGGGAAAGCTTTCAAGTCCCGCCATTTTTGTCCCAAAATCCGTAATCGCTCCGTAATCGATCCGCCTTCTTTTGCGTCGCTTCCGGAGACTCGCCGGATGGATCGACTTCGCGCCTCGTTCCGGCGCCCCTCGCCGGGCCAAATGTGGGGCATAAACATGGGGCCAGCATTTGACGAATCCAGCTCCTGAAAAACGAAGGTTGACCTATTTCACCAAGGCTCAAGCCGAGTCCATGTTCAAGTTTCTGGAAAAGGTCATCACCGAAAGCAAGACTCCGGTTCTGCCCCCGGAATACGCCCAATGGGACACCTTCAATTCTCTTTTTCAGCACACCAGCGAGATTAAGTCGGCCCTGGCGAACTTCGCCAAGGGAGATCTGGATCTGCGGGTGGTCAAGAAGGGCGCGACCACCGGCAACTTGAAAGCCATTTTGGCCAACCTTTCTCACCTGGCCTGGCAGTTCAAGGTGGCCGCCCAAGGCGACTTCAGTCACACCGTCGATTTCATGGGCGAATTTTCCGACGCTTTCAACATGATGACCACCAACCTCGCCCGCCACGAAAAAGAGATCAGCGAAAAACAGCAGCAGCTGGCTTTCATGGCGGAAGAGCTGAAAAAGGAAATTCGCCACCGAGACATGGTCGAGGCGGCTTTGAAAGAAAGCGAAAACAATTACCGCAATCTGGCTCTCCACGATCCGTTGACCAAAATATACAACCGCAGCTATTTCAGCGAAGCCGGGGCCAGGGAAGTGGAAATCACCCGCCGGCGCGGCGACGAATTGTGTCTTTTGATGATGGATCTGGATAAATTCAAACGCTTCAACGACACTTTCGGACATTTGAGCGGAGACGCCGCTCTAATCCACATAACCAGAATCGTCCAGGAAATTCAGCGCAAAACGGACATATTCGCCCGCTTCGGCGGCGAAGAATTCGTTCTTCTGCTCCCGCAGACTCCTTTTTCCGGCGGCAAAATAATCGCCGAAAAGCTGCGGGCGGAAATAGCTTCGCGGCGGGATCCGGCCCCCAACACTTCCGAACCCATCACCATCAGCATCGGTCTGGCCAGTTTGACTCAAAAAGAAGCTTTGAAGGAATCTTCTTCCGAAGCTATTTTGCGCGATCTCATCGCCAGAGCCGACGAAGCTCTCTACGACGCCAAGAAAGTCGGCGGCAATTGCGTCTGTTATTTCACGCCCGCAACTGAAGCCCCGCCGACTTTGACCTAAGAGAGCGGAGCTTTCGTTCGGCCCGAGCCGTTTTTTTTGAAAATTAGGCTATTTTGGCGTCTTTCGGCCATATTTTCTTCCTTTTTTCCCTTCCTCAGCGCCCCCTTAAAGGAGTCTCCGTCGTTTTTTCGGGCGACGAAGCCGCCCGCGCTTCCGTTCTAGAATTTTTTTTCGGCTCTGACAACAAAAAACGTTCATTGACGGCCTGACTAAAATTAAATCAGAGATATTTTTCTCCCCAAAAAAAAAGCGGCTTTCGGCCCGGCGAAGTTAGGGCCGACGCTCGGCAGGGCAAGAACTTGGCCTTTCGAGAGTTTGGCGGAGCAGGAGCGGGACAGGTCAAGAGCTTGCAAAGGCTAGCGCGGCCAAAGGCCCCCGGCGTTCGGCGAAGAACGCCAAAAAAGGGACGAGAAAAAGACGAGGCGAACCGCGTTTTCGCGACCGCCTCTTTTTTCTCGTCGACCGGAGCTCCAGCCTTCCGGAACTTGCCCCGCCAACTTTTGGCTCTCGTTCGGACGAGCGCCTGCCGGCCTTTGCCCGCCCAAACCCTGCCCCGATTTGTGCCGCCTCGCCTATCATAGGCGACGCCCGCGAGCTTTTTTGGCTTGTCGCGGCCGCGTTCCCGGAAAAGACAAAAGCGGAAAACGGCGTTCGGCCAAAAACGGCGTTCCGCCGAAACGTCGTCGAGGTTTGTCTAGGTCTTCGGCTTTTCGTACAGTCAAAAAATGAAACGGCTCGAACCGTCGCCTCTCAAAAAAGGGGAGCAAGCGTCGCGCGGGGCGGACATAGGCGCGACGAATTCCTTCGAGTCCCTGCTGATCTCATGGTTTAATCATTGTTTTTTTTTGTGTTAATAGTTGAACAAGAGTATAATATTGACGTTATAGTAGCGGTAGGCGCAGCCTTTAAATCAAAAGGGCTTTTTCTTTTTTGGGGGGAACTCTGGGCTGAAAAGTCGTTCCTGGCCCCTTTTTTCGAAAAAGATGTGACTTCCGGTGAAAAGACTAAACTTAAGAATGAAGATCATACTCAGTTTCGGCTTGCTCCTGGCCGCCTCTCTAGTCCTTTTGGGCTGGCTGGCTGTGGCGGCGGACAGGGCCCTTTCCGCGGAAAGGGAGCTCGGGGCCGCTTTCTGGCGGCTGGGCTTCGCGGTCGGCGCTTCGAGTTCAGGTTTAGGAGCCGACGGAGTCCCGAATCGGGTCGGCGACGTTCTTGTTCAGGCTAGATCGACGGAAGGCTCGGCGGCGCTGGCCGAAACGGCCGAAGCTGCGGAGAGTCTGGCTGGAGCCAGGGCGAAGCGCGACCAGGCCGAAAGGGAACTGTCGCGCCAAACTGCGGAATTGAGGAAATTCTTGTTGACTTTGGCGGCCGCTCCGCCAAACGGGGTCGCGGCGGGCGACTGGCAGGGACTGGTCGGCGCCGCTTTGGCCGCGAGCGAAAAAAAAATAGTGTCATCTACAGATTTAGATAGCCTAAAGAAGGTCGTCAATGATATAATTAACGGTCAAAGATCTGTCAATGGGTCTAATGTCGGCGCCGAGCTTTCAGCCGCGACCGACCGACTGCTGTCTTTGCTGTCCGATTTGGCGGAACGGAGCCAAAATCTTCAAGAGAGCGAACGAGCTTTGGTCTCGGGCGCCTCCTCGCTGACCGGTCCGGTTCGTTCGGCCGCTTTGGCGAGCGGTCATGGTTTGCGGATATTTTTTGGCCTCGTCGTCCTGATAGTTCTGTCGACCATTTTGTTCTTCGTTCTGAGCCGCTCGGTCATGGCTCCTTTGACCCGCATAGAGCTCTGGCTGCAATGGAGCGCTCGCGACGTGAACAATACGGCCCGGTCGCTCTCCCGTTCCAGCCGTTCGCTGGCCAAAGGCGCTTCCGAAAACACCAGGGCGGTGCTGGACGCCATCTCCAGTCTCGAAGTCCTTCTGAACACGGCCAAGAAGAACGCCGGACACGCCGATCAGGCGAAAGAGCTGATGGACAGAGCCAAGAGCTTCGTCGACGAAGCCAACGTCTTCATGGGACAGATATCGGCGGCCATGGAGGAAATTAAAAATTCGGGAGAGGCCAGCAGTCAGATAGTCAAAACCGTGGACGAAATAGCCTTTCAGACCAACATTCTGGCTCTGAACGCGGCCGTGGAAGCCGCCCGGGCCGGCGAAGCCGGTTTGGGCTTCGCCGTCGTGGCCGACGAAGTCAGGAACCTGGCCAACAGTTCCTCCGGCGCCGCCAAGAGCATCACCTCCATGCTGGACTCCAGCAGCAAGCGCATCATCGAAGGCGCGGCTTTGGTCAAAAAGGCGGAAGAGAGCTTCGAATCCCTGGTCGCCACTTCCGACGAGGCCGCCGGCATCATGAGCGACATCGCCCTCGACAGCCAAAGTCAGACTCGAGAGATTCAGGACGTTCATCAGTCCATCGCCATGATGGATAAAGTCACTCAAGAGAACGCTCTGGAAGCCGCCGAAACCGGCAACATCTCCGCCGAGCTCGACCGCCAGGCCGATCTTCTCAATCAGACCAACAGTCACGTGTCCCGCGTGGTCAGCGGGCGGCGAGGGAAGGCCGAGCCTTCGACCGAAAGGGCGAAGGGCGTCGGCGGCGGAAAAACCGGAGCCGGACGTTCAGGCGCCGCCTCCCGCCAGTCGGGCGCGGCTAGATCGGTTCGGTCAGACTCTCCTTTTGACGGCTTCAATCGGCCGGAAGAACCTTCGGGGGGCTCGGATTTCATAGCCAAGGTTCTGGACGAAGACGAGACCCGGAAAAACAGTCCAGCGCCCAAGAGCTCTTTCGGGAAAAAGAAAAAAAGCGATCTGGAGCAGGCTTTGCCCATGGACGACGACGACTGGTGAACCCGTTCGATTTGGCCGTTTTGGCGAGGCGGGCCGATCTAAAGGCGCCGGGCTATTCCGGAGTTTTTGCGGAAGTTATTGGGGATAGTTCGCTAACTAAGGCCCTTCTTCGACTGTTATGGCCGAAGACGAAAGCTATCTTCCGATTATTCCGACGTCCCTTAGCGGCCTTAGGGCCTCCAGCTGTTTGCCAAATGCCGGAAATTGGCATAGAATGAACAATCTATCCTTTCGGCCTCATTTTCCAGGCGAACCATTTTTTGACTGCGGGCGGCGACGGGCGTCGTCGGCGCGCGTTTTTTTGGCGACGTTCAAAAAATGGAGCTTGTTTTCGACCGTCGGCGAGGCCGGATCAAACAGTCTGAATCTTGTCGTCAGACGATTATTCGTTAGACGAGCCTTTCGCCTTGCGCTCTCGTCGGCAGCGATTTTTCGCGCGACGATCCTTTCGCCTTACGCTCTCGTCGTCAGCGATTTTTCGCGCGACGATCCTTTCGCCTTGCGCTCTCGTCGTTAAGCGCTCTTTCGCTGAGGCTGTCTCGTCTACGGACGATTCGCGGCGGGAGCCCAAATATAGAGTTGAACCCGGAATTGCGGTAAATCATACCCTATGGAGTAGCCAGTCTTGTTTATATTCCTGAAAATAAATTTGCGGCCGTTCTTTTCCTCTCCCCAAAACGGACCGGTCAGAATTCTAACAGGTCTTTTTCTGCTGGCGTCAGCCCTGCTTTGGTTTTCTTCCTCCGCCCTCCAGGCCCAGCAGTCTCCCGCGACCACGACCGACATAACTCTGACTAAAACCGTCGAGGTATATTCCTACGAAGATCTCACCTTCACCATCGACAGCTACGTGATCAGGCCCGGGGACAATTTGGCCGGCATTCTCAAAAATCAGGGCCTATGGCCGTCGGCCCCCGACCAGCATAGAGAAGCGCAGATATTGAGGCTGGTCAGCGAGTTGAATCCCGTGATCGTCAACCTCAACATGATTTCTCCCGGACAGACCATTTTTCTGCCTTCCTCACGAGGACTGGATCAGGCCAGAAGAGAGAGCCAGGCCTTAGGCACGGAGTTGGAAGTTCGGAACGTGGCCACCTACGAGCTCGATCAGCCCGAACAGAGTCCGGCCCGCATTGTGGTGAGGCGTCAGCTGGCTCCTGAGCCGCCGCTCGCCGAAGGCGAGTTTCGTCTTTACCCTGAAGGGATTCCTCCGGTCGAGACCGTCGCCGAGGCGGACGACGAATCCTCCTCCCCCGAGGAGCAGATTGAACCGGTTCGAAATGTCGTGGCCGAGTCTTCGCCGCCCCCGTCGGCGCCGGAACGCTCTCGCCGCGCCTCGCAGAACGAAGGGCCGTTGACCTCAGCGGCGGACGGCACCGTCTACCGGACGGTCAAGGTCAGACCAGGGGACACCTTGGAAAAGCTTCTCAGGCGGGAAGGACTGGATCGCAATCTCATCTATCGGCATTTGATCAAGCTGACGGTGGAATTGAATCCGTCCTTGAAAGATCCCAATGTCATCGCCGTCGGAGCCGAGCTGCGCATTCCGGCTGAAGGCGCGTATCTGGCCGGTTACGGCTACGAAACGGCGGTGGCTTCCCGAGCCGCTCCGTCGGCCCGTCCCGTCGAGACCGCCGCTTCCGCCGGCGTCGCTCCGTCGGCCGGAGACAAATATTCCACGCCCACCAAAAGATTGCCGACTCCGCCCATGCCGACCGTGGACGCCGTCAACGCCAGAACCGTCTTGGGCATCGTCTTCTCCAGCATGGGCGAGAAGCTGGTCAATAAAGGCCGGCTTTTCCTGCCTCTGGACGAGCCGCCTCACTTCGACATAGACACGGCGGCCATGCCCGTTCTGGAGACCAGTTCCGGACGAAAGATCGTTTTGGACATGAACGCCGCCGTTCCCGCCGATTTGATCAAGCGCTTCACGACCAAGTACGCCGAGTACGCCGTCTTCCAGCCGACCAAGCGGGAAGGCCTGGACAAGGTTCTGGAGCGGCTTCTGGCCTTGTGCGGCTACTATCGGATTTACGACAAATCCCAGTCGTTCGAGGGCGGACGCGACGTCCGCTTAAAGATAGCCTCCGATTGGATGATCTGGCCCACCGCCGACAGCTGGAACAGAGGCCAGCCGGTCGTCATCAATCTGGCTCCGGCGGCCGACAACGGCACTCCGCCGGTCTGGGTGAGATTTTTGGCCGATCACGGCATCAAGGTCATCGATCTTTATCAAGGTCGTCTGGTCAGCTCCGGCAACGCCCCAACCCCGGTCAACAATTTCATGGTCGTCGAGGTGGAGGAGAACCCCAGCGCTTTCGCTTCCACCCTCGTCAGAAGCCTCGGCTATTCGCCCAGAGTCGGCGTGGCGGTGGACAGAACCCGAAACAGGGTCGTCACCGGCGGGGCCGAGGGTCAGATGGGGACGACGCCGCCAGTTTTCTGGGAGACGGGGGCAAGCCGACATATTTTGGAGTATGGCGACTTTTCCATGGAAGATCTGCAGATCTTGCGGAAAAACGGCTTCAACATCATCTCCGCGCCCAAGGACTTCCAGGCGGTTTTGAAAGCCGTGCTGGCCACGGAAAATCTCACTCTGGGCGGCGATCTCGTCTTGAACGGCGACTCCTCCGGCGGGCCTTCCATCCAGCTGACCGTGGCCGGACAGAGCTTCTCCTTCAACGGCCGCACTTATCTCTTCACCCCGGTGAGCTTGCCTGACAACATGACTTCTCTAGACCCGAATCAGAACGTGGTGGTTCTGCGCTACCGGCAAAGACCTGCGGCGACGATTTCCAACAATCCGGCCAGAACCGGCGGCCAGTCTGCGGCCGGTTCGGCGGAAATCTCCGTGGAGGACATCAATCAATAGACAGTTCGATCAGAGACCGGCCTTCGCGCCGAAAACGAGAAGATTAGCTTGAACGGATCAGCCTGCGGTTTCCTGAGCCTGAGATAGTTGCGATGGTTTGGAATTTTACTTTAATCCAGCAAGAAGAGCCTCAGCCCTTGGCCAGACTGTCGGGCGTTCTGTCTGTCGCAGGTTTGGCGCATCTGGAGATATCCGCCGTTCGTCTGACCGGCGACGTCAAGGCTCAGGAAAAGCTGGAAAGCGGCTCAGGAAACGGCTCCTCCAAGGAGTCCGAAAGCGAAGGCGAACCGTCGGGCTCTTCCTTGGCTTCCGTGGACGTCAAGGGACTGCCGGGGCTGCGGGACGCGGCCGACGGCGAAGAATTTCAGACCGACTGGCATTTCGACATCGTCTACAGCGCTTCCCTTTTGACGCTTTTGGGCGAAAATCCCGCCGACTCCCCGACTCCCCAAGAACTTTTCGAAGGCCATCTGCACCACCGCGATCAAGAGGCTCTGGCCGAGATGGTCGGTTCCTGTCTCGCCGGGGACGACGACGTCATCGCCCATAAGTTCCTGCTTTGGGACAGCGGCGTCGGGGCCTGGCACAAGTGTCTCCTGTCCGGAGCGGTCAGCCGGCGGACGGAAGATTTGGTGAAAATTGATTTGCTGGTTCGGCATATTGACGCCGAGGCTTTGGACGCCGTAGGTTCCGGCCTTCGCTCCGGGCGGGGGGTCGGTCTGGGAGCCAAGGACGAATCGGACGACGCTTCCATCGAAGAAGTCGCCGCCGAGATGAAGGCCCACGACGAGGTCGAGCATTATCGTCTGATGCTGGACTCCATGCCCATGGCTTGCAGCCTCTGGGATCCCCAGTTGCGCCAAGTCGACTGCAACCGGGCGGTCATCCCCATTTTCGGTCTGCCTGACAAACAAGCCTATTTCGATTATTTTCCCTCCTTGTCTCCTCCCTATCAGCCGGACGGCCGCGCTTCCGAAGAAGTCTTCGTCGAATACGTCAAAAAGGCCTTCGAAGAGGATTACGTCAGTTTCGAATGGCTGTTTCAGTCCATAAACGGCGACCCCATACAGTCGGAAGTTTTCCTGGTCAAGGTTCTGGGCCAGGACGGGGACATGATTCTGTGCTATTTCCGGGATCTCCGCAAACTCCGGGCCGCCGAGGCCCAGGTGGAGCGAGAGAGGATATTGCTGCAGAAGATCTTGGACAACAGTCCCGTGGCCTTTCTCATCAGCGTCGACGGAGACATCCGCTTCCTCACGCCTTTCACCCGGCAAACCCTTGGTCTCAACATAGACGAGTCGGTGCTTAAGATATACGCCGACGCGGACGAGGCCGAGCGGGTCATGCGGACTCTGGAGCGCAAGGGACGGCTTTCCTGGCAGGAGATCCAGATCCTCGATCGAAACGGCGAAATACGGCACATGCTTTTGAACGCCTTCAAGGGAGAATACGACGGCGGCATTGGCCTCATGTTTTGGCTGATGGACATAACCGAGATGGCCGAAAAGGAAAGGGCCTTAAGCGAGGCCCGCGAAGCGGCGGAAGCCAGCACGAGGGCCAAGAGCGAATTTTTGGCCAACATGAGTCACGAGATCCGAACGCCCATGAACGCCATCATAGGCTTAAGCCATCTGGCCTTGCAGACGGAGCTGGACGCCCAGCAATACGAGTACGTCTACCGCACCCAGACGGCGGCCAAGAACCTTTTGCGCATAATCAACGACATTCTGGACTTCTCCAAGATCGAAGCCGGCAAGATGGAGATGGAGCACATCGAGTTCCGGCTCGACGATCTTATCAGCGAAACCATGGAGATGCAGTCTCTGAAGGCCGCCGAAAAGGGGCTGGAATTTTATTTGGACACCCCGGAGGCCATGCCTCAGACGGTGGTGGGCGATCCGGTCAGACTGGCGCAAGTTCTGAACAATCTCATTTCGAACTCCCTAAAGTTCACCACCAAGGGCGAGATTGGCGTCAAAGTCGAATATATCGAAGAGATCACCCAGACGATCACCGTGCGCTTCACGGTCAAAGACACCGGCATCGGCATGACGCCAGAGCAGATAGGCCACCTCTTTCAGCCCTTCAGTCAGGCTGATTCCTCCACCACCAGAAAATTCGGGGGAACCGGTCTTGGCTTGACCATCTCCAAGCGTTTGGTGGAGATGATGTCCGGGCAGGTCTGGTGCGACTCGAAGCCGGGCGAGGGCAGCACCTTCGTGTTCACGACCAGATTCGGCTTGACTTCTCCGTGGGTTCAGGAAACGGCGGAGCCTCTGTTCAAAGGTCGCGAAGCCTTGGCGGTGGACGACAATCCGTCGGCTTTGTCCATATTGGCCCGCAATCTGACGAGTTTGGGCTTCAACGTCGGCAAGGCCGTTTCCGGAGAGGCGGCCGTGGCCAGGATCGCGTCGCAGAGGGAAAAAGGGGAGAAACTTCCGGAACTGGTGGTCATAGATTACCTCATGACCGGCATAAGCGGCATCGAGACCTGGACGGAACTGTCGAAGACCATCCCCAAAGCCGCGTCAATTCTGACCGTCGCCGGTCTGTGCTCGCACGAGCTGCAGACGGAGGCCAGAACCGTCGGCTTCAAAGCGGTCATGTCCAAACCTTTGTCGTCCAGTTCCCTGCTGGCCTCCATCTCCGGGCTGATGGACAGGACGGCGTCCAAACCGGGCAAAATCAGAAAAAAGAGCAAGACGGACGCCGGCGAGCTGGTCGCTCACCTCAAAGGCTCGCTCATATTGCTGGTTGAGGACAACGAGGTCAATCAGCTGGTGGCCACCAGCATTCTGAAAAAATCCGGTTTGGCCGTCAAAGTGGCCAACAACGGTCGGGAAGCGGTCGAGATGGTTCAGAAGGACAAATACGCTCTAGTCCTTATGGACATACAAATGCCCGAGATGGACGGCCTGGAGGCCACCAGGATCATCAGGGGCATAGCCGGCTTTCAGAATTTGCCCATAATTGCCATGACCGCTCACGCCATGAGCGGCGATAAGGAATTGAGTCTAAATTCCGGCATGAACGATCACGTCAGCAAACCCATCGACGTTCAGGAACTTTTTAAAACTCTGGCCAGATGGCTGCCGAAAGCCAAAACGGAAACTTAAAGGAGCCGTAGATCGGAACCCTAAGGCTCCAAAAAAACAAAGGGACTCTGAGGCCTAAGGATCCTGAAGCTTAGGGCGTTATTGTCCCGGTCTCTTCGCCTAGGCGACAGGCTGGCGAAGGCTTTCCAAAGGGCGAAAAGAAGTCCCTTCGCCTCCAGGGGGCCTACGGGCGAGCCGGAGGCGGCCGACTTCGGCCAAGCCGAAGCGGCTTTAGTGGGCGAGGGACGAAATCTGGCCAGGCGGATCAAGCGGATCTGGGCGAACCAGACAGTTCAAGCGGATCAAGCGAACCAGGCGGATCAAGCTGATCAGAGCGAACCAAGCGGGCCAGGGCGCCGGTTCTAAAAAGGCGTCTGGCCTTCGTCGCCTTTATATTCGCCTCTAAACAAGTGATTTTCGTCTATAAATTAGCGGAATAACGATATTTTTAAAATCAATTGCGTTCTAATTGTTTTGTTTGGGAATGATATGAAAATTGTCATTTTAAATTCATTTTCGTTGCGTTTCGTATTTTTATGCGAGCAGACAAATTCATGTAAAAAGCGAGACTCTCTCTCTCTCTCTCTAGAACGTAGCAACGTTTATACAGTTAAAAAGCTGTCGCCTTCAATTTTTGGAGACTTTTCCTTCTGAGGAAAGGTCTCTTTTTTTTTGTTCTGGTATTTTTCAAGTATTTTTAAGGCGGCAAAATACTATTATTATGGCTTTCTGCGGGCTCTAAGGACTTCGGCGGCCTTTGGCCGATTTTCCGGGTTCTCCACAGATGTCCGGCTCTTTTGGTCTTTGACTGAAAGGCCGCAGCTTTGGAAAACAAAAGGGAATAAATTAATGGTTACGGAAGATAAAAATTTGCCATCTCTATTGGAATTAAAAATAGAAGAAGTGATCGGCATTTATAATTCGTATATCAATAATTTTTATGATAGCGTTAAAAATAAAGAAACATGCAATATATTTGAATTAGAACAATTATACTATAATTTAAAAAATAAATTTAATAATATTGATAGTGAGATAATAAACAGCATATTAAATAGTTTTGACGAATCTAAAGTTATTAAAGAATCGAAAAAATACTACAAAGAAAATGAAATTAATCTTAAGACAAAATGGCGTTCTAAAATTAACATCCAAACTGAAAGCGCGGTGGTCGCCATCAACAGGTACATGCTCAGACCGACGACGGAGGCGGACAAAGATAATTTGATCAAATTGAACGGAATGAAAAGCGTCTTTCCCATGGACCATTATTTGGGCATAGCCAATTTGAAATTTAAGATCACCGTCAACGCCATGCTCAAGATCGCCAAAATCGGGCAACAGGAAAAATCATTCAAACAGGCCGGCGAAACGTTGAATTCGCAGCACGGAATAATGCTGGATCCGGTCACCATCATGTCCGTCACCGAGCATGTCGGCGAAATAGCTTTCCGTCATGAATACGAGCAGGCCCAAAAGCTGTATGAGGCTTTTAAAAACGACAAGCTCGACTCCGGCGGTCAAAAGAAAAGCGACGACGTCTTAGTGATCGTCATAGACAAAATAGACGTGAACGTCAGGAAATCCGGCGAGGTCGACCAAGAGCCGGAAAATCACCTGGCTTTGTTTTTCTCCGGGGACAGTCGGCGGGAAAAAGCGAGTTCCGAGCAGGCGGGAGGACAGGCGGGCGGACAGGCGAAGGATCAGCTTCTGAAGAAAGATTACATAACCTATTTGGGGGATATGGAAGAATTTAAAAAACTGGTTTTTCACGGCGCTTGCCGAAACGGCTATGGCCGCTTCGGCCGGACGGTCATTCTAAGCGCGGGAGCGGAATGGATCACTCGCATGAAAGAGGAGCTTTTTCCCGAGGCGCAGGAGATATTGGACTTTTCCAGCTTGCAAGGCGCCCTGCTGGAATTCGGCCAAGCCTTCTTCAATAATGACGTTTCCAAATATATGAAATGGCACAATAAGATTAGCAAGCGATTGAAAAATAGCGATTATAAGGGCCTAATAAAAAATATAAAATATATGGAAAATTCCAGACCGGAAATGTCTAATTCAATGTCTATTTTTCTGGAAAAGAATATAGAAAAAATTAACTATTTAATGTATAAAGAAAATAATTATCCAATTTACATAAATGATATTGATAAAGAATCGAAAATGGAGATCCAGCAAAGGTTAAATCAGTCTAAAATGCGCTGGAACATAAATTCAGCCCAGTATATTCTCACTCTTGGAGCTAAAAAAGAAAGCAATAAATGGTTTTCTGATGTTGTTAAACCTGTAAAAGATTATTATAGTGTTGACTAATTGTTTAGACGTTTTATTATGTTCTCAATAAGCATGATAGTTCTTTTATCCTTAAAAGACTCGTATAAAGAACCTATCTGATCAATTTTATCGCTTATGTCTTTATTATACAGAATACTATTGACTTGACTCGAAAATTCGATATACAAGTTTTTTATCTGACTGTCGATTGACATGTCAGACTTGTCGGCGATATTTTTTGAATTCAACATGCGCCCTCTTTCGCCTAGCCGGCTAAGGCCGGCAAATTGCGTATGTCATAATCGATTGAATGGAAAGAACGGGGAACATTGCCCAAAAATCTCTTGGCCGCGCGGTCTGCTCTGGCGATATGACGACCTTTTCATCATATCACACATTTGGCGGGGCCAGGTCAACACGATATTACCCATAAAAATTAAATGCAGATTTTCAAACGCGCCGAATTCCCATCATTTCGTCTCGGAGCGTTTCGGCCGAGCCAGGCGCGTTTTTTCTTCCGGTCGGCGCGACGAATAAGCCAGGATTCGTCGAAAGCGGCTCGGCGCCCGCGCGCCTGGCGGCTCCGCTCGTCTCTCTAAGCTGATTAGCCGGGGCTGATTAGCCGGGGCCGATTAGCCGGGGCCGTTTCGCCAAAAAAGCCGTTCAACCAAAAAGCCGCTCAACCAAAAAGCCGCTATTGTTTGGGCCAAAACAGACTGAATCGGTTGTTTTCGGCTTTTTGTTCGAGCGGCCGTCGCTAAAAAAGGCGAGCTGACGGAAATCGGTTTATTGGTCTGGCCCAAACGACAGTATAATGGCCGCCTGGTCATGTTCATTCCTCCAACTGGCTTAGCCAATAGCCCAAAAAAAGCGTTTTCGACAAGTTATGACGAATCAAGTAATCGATGTCCCGCAAATGATTTTGGTGGGCTCCGCCGGACGGAACTCCGGCAAGACCCATTTTTCCTGCGCTTTTGTGGCTTTGCTCAAAGAGTTCGGGCCGGTGGTCGGCTTGAAGGTGACCGCCGCCGACGCGCATGAGAGGGGCTGTCGGCGCGGCGGGGCCGGCTGCGGCGCTTGCGTTTTTTCTGAAGATTTCGTTCTGCAGGAGGAAACGGACGCCCGCTCGAACAAGGACACGAGCAGGCTATTGGCCGCCGGGGCGGAGAGGGTTTTCTGGCTTAGAGCCACCTATGATTCTTTGTCGGACGGGCTGAAGGCTTTTTTGGCTCATCCGGCTGTCCCGAGCGGGTCCATCGTGGTGGCGGAATCCAACAGTCTGAGAAGAGCGGCCAAGCCAGGCTTTTTCCTGATGCTGAAAAACCCGCAAGACGCGGTCAAGGCCAGCGCGGCCAAGGTCGCCGCCTTGGCGGATTTGACCTTGGAAAGTCGAAAAGTCTGGCAAGGGGAGCGGGTGCGGAATCGGGCGGAGGAGATAGTGAAATCTTCGCCCGTGCAGGCTCTGCTCAAAGGGCTGGGCCATGCTCCCGCCGCGAAAAAGGAGGCGGACGCGGCTTTTCGGGACGTCGTCAGGAACGCCGCTTTGGAAGAGGCTTTGGCTCTCCTCTTGACGGAAACCGAGCCGACCGAGGCGACGACGGTTCTCCCCATCAATGACGCGCATGGGGAAATATGCGCCGGTTTGGTCAAGACGGCGATGGACATTCCCCCCTTCGATCGCTCCCCCTTGGACGGCTTCGCCTTGAGGAGCGCGGACGTGGCCGCGGCGGGGCCCGAGGCGCCGACGCGCTTGACCGTCGTCGGGGTCGTCTACGCCGGGGACGTCTATTCAGGCGAGCTGGGCGAAGGTGAAGCGGTTCGCATCATGACCGGCGGGGCCATGCCTAGCGGCGCGGACGCCATGCTGCCTCTGGAAGTTGTCCGGGCCGAAGGAGACGCGGTCTTCGTCAGTCGCTCGGTCAAGCCGCGCGAGAATTACGTTTTCAGGGGCGAGGACGTCAAAGCCGGCACAGTCTTTTTGGAGGACGGAGCCTATCTGGATTATGCGGCCGTGGCCATGCTCGCTTCCGCCGGTCTGGCCGTCGCGCCCGTCTATCGCCCTTTGTCCGTCGGCCTTTTCTGCGTCGGCGACGAATTCGGCCTGCCCGGTCAGCCCCTGCCGCCGGGCAAAATCTACAACAGCAACGGCTTCATGCTCTCGGCCAGGCTGAGGGAGTTCGGCTTCAAGGTCGATTCGCATCAAGTCTTGAGGGACGACGTCATGTCGTCGGCCATGACTTTGGATGCGGCTCTGGAGCGTTTCGACGTCGTCCTGACGACGGGTTCGGTCAGCGTGGGAGACAAAGACATCATGAAGCCCGTCTACGCCCAGATAGGGGTTCAGGCGAGGCTGGCCGCCCTTTCGTTCAAACCGGGGCACGCGTTTCTCTGCGGCCGTCGCCGGAACAAATGGATCTTTTCCCTTTCCGGCAACCCCTTCGCCTCGCTGGCGGCCTTGGAACTGGTGGTGCGTCCGGTTTTGGCCAGGATGTCCCGAAAGCCTTTCCTTGTCCCCAAAAGGGTTCCGGTGCGGCTGCTCTCCGTTTTTCCCGGCGGAAAGAGCGCCAATATGCGCCGTTTTCTGCGAGGCAGCCTCTCCGGTCCGGACGCTGACGGCGTCATGACCGCCTCTCTCCCGGAAGGGCATTCCTCAGGGAGAGTCTTTTCCATGGCCGGCTGCAATTGTCTGGTGGATCTTAGGCCGGACGTTCCCAGCCTCAGCCAAGGCGCGGAAGCGGAGGCCGTAGATCTGCGGGTCAGGCTCGGCTTCTAAGGGATTATGGTTCGGAGCCTCCCTGATTCGGATTTTTGGTTCCAAAGGGGCTTTTTGGTTTTTTGCCGACGGCTAGGCGGATTTTCTCGTCGGCTAAATTTTCGTTCTCCTGGGCGCCAAAATTTCGTCCTTGGCTTTATTCGGCCAAAGCCTCCGCGAA
This sequence comes from Deltaproteobacteria bacterium, assembly GCA_031254895.1. Classification (GTDB taxonomy): domain Bacteria; phylum Desulfobacterota; class Desulfarculia; order Adiutricales; family Adiutricaceae; genus JAIRNQ01. The sequence continues at coordinate 1,579 of JAIRTO010000124.1, read as the reverse complement.
ACCGGTCGAAAATCGAAAGAGCCGCTGAAAGAACGCAAAAAAACGAAAACGGCCGATCTTGATTTCGGGTTCGGCGGGGCCTATAGTTGAAGTTCGCCGAGCCGCCCTGTCGGCTCGGCTTTTTTTCTCGGGGGGAACCTTATGGAAGACACTTTCACCCATTTTGACGATCAGGGAAGCGCCGTCATGGTCGACGTCTCGGCCAAGGAGATCACCGTTCGGGAGGCGGTGGCCAAGGGGAGCATTTCGCTCAGTCCCAAGGCCATGGCCGCCGTGCAGGGACGAACCGTCAAAAAGGGGGACGTCTTGGGGGTGGCCAGGATCGCCGGCATAACCGCCGCCAAGAAGACGTCCGACCTTATCCCCTTGTGCCATCAGCTTTCTTTCGATTCTTGCACCGTCGATTTCTCTTTAGGGGAAAATTCCATCGAGGCGGTTTGTTCGGTGAAGCTCTCCGGGAAGACGGGGGCGGAAATGGAGGCGTTGACCGGGGTCTCCGTCGCTTTGTTGACCATCTACGACATGTGCAAGGCTCTGGACAGAACCATGGTCATAGGCGAGGTGCGCCTGTGGGAGAAATCCGGCGGCCGAAGCGGGATTTTCCGGAGGGACGGCCAATGATCGATCCGACCGGACGGGTTCTGGATTATCTCAGAGTTTCCTTGATCGATCGCTGCAATCTCCGCTGCGTTTACTGCATGCCGGCGGAGGGAGTTTTTTGGAAGCCTCACGCGGAGATATTGCGCCTGGAAGAGACGTTGAAGCTGTGCGAGATCTTGTGCGGCTTGGGCATACGAAAGATAAAGCTCACCGGCGGAGAGCCGCTGATTCGCAAGAACATGCCCTATTTTGTGAGACGCCTGCGCCAGGCGCCGAATCTGCAGCAGATCACCATGACTTCCAACGCTCATCTTTTGCCCGGTTTTTTGGACAGTTTAGGGTCGGAAGCCGCTGATCTCGTTGCCGGCCTCAACATCAGCCTGAACGCTTTGGAAGACGACGTCTACGCCCGCCTAACCCGGCGCGGAGATCTGTCCGAAGCTCTATTGGGCCTAAAAATGGCCGTAGAGTCAGGCATTCCCGTCAAAATCAACTGCGTCCCCATCAAAAACGCGAACCAGGATTTGGTTGCCTTGGCTCGTCTGGCCGAAAGGGAGGTCAAAGCCGTCCGCTTCATCGAATTGATGCCCATGGGCGTGGCTTCGGATCTGGAAGGGATGTCCATGGAGGAGGTGAGGCGAGCTCTGGAAGAGAGCCTCGGTCCCTTGACCAGAGATCATGCCCGTCTGGGCAACGGTCCGGCGCAGTATTATTCCGTCCCCGGATTTCAGGGCAAAATCGGCTTCATCAGCGCCTTAAGCGAAGCTTTCTGTTCTCAGTGCAACCGTCTGCGCCTGGGGGCCGACGGCCGCCTAAAGGCTTGTCTGGCCAGCGACGTCAGCGTCGACTTAAGAGAGCTGCTTCGGGCCGGAGCCGGCCAGGCGGCCATAGAAGAAGCCATCCTGGATTTGGCCGCCCGAAAGCCCGTCGCCCACCGCTTCGCTCGCGGTCGTCATTCGGAGGGCGATTCGGAGAGCCA
>JAIRTO010000090.1 GCA_031254895.1 Deltaproteobacteria bacterium | reverse complement strand
AAAAAGAATTCGGCGCTTTCTGGTTCAGGACTGGGACGCCCACTTTTCTGACTCATGCAATACAACGCGATCCTGCCGGTTACTCCGCCTTCAAGGACGGCAACGTCATCGCCGAAGACTTGGACAAAGTGGACATAGGAAAATTCGCTCCAATTCCTTTAATGTTTCAAACCGGCTACTTGACTGTGTCTGAAATCAAGTGGCTAAACAAGGTTCGGCATTTCGTTTTGAGAACTCCTAACGGCGAGGTTTTGTCTTCCCTCCTGCCTCTTTTGACCTATTCGACCGTCGACTCGTCCAAAATAGATGAAATTAAACGACTGGCTACGGACATCCGAGACGCCCTAAAAAGCACGAACCCTACGGCTCTAGAGGTCGCTTTCCATAACCTCCTTTCCTGCATCCCTTACATAATGCACAGTTCTTACGAAGGGTATTATCAAACGGTTTTCTTCTTAGCTTTGAACTCCATCAATCAAAGCATGGAATTGGAAAAATCAACCGGCGACGGCACGCCAGATGCGATCGTGAAAATAGGTGGAGATGTTTTCGTCATTGAATTTAAGTACGTCAAAGCGGAAGAAGAAACGATCGAAGCAAATGAGGAAGTCTCTGATGGTCAAGGGAAGAGGAAAGGCAAAAAGCCGACTAAAAAGAAGAGTTCACCGGATCATTTGACTGAAATGTTAAATAAATCTGTCAGCGCAGCTATGGAGCAAATCGAAAGCAAAAATTACGCCGATATGCATCTGAGTTCAGGAAGAGCCAACCGAGTGTTCAAAATTGCCGTGGCCGTAGCCGGAAGAACGAAGGTCAAATCGCTTTTTAAGGAAATAGAGCGGCCAGACGGCGCAAGCGCCTAGTTTTCGACTTGGAAGTCATGTCGGCTATCTATGGAATATGGTTTTTGGATCATTTCGGCCTCTTTCGCTCTTCAGCGTAACCTATAGCAAGATCTGACAATTGCGCTGGTCTTCGGAGTAGTTTGACGGGGAACAGCTGGAGCAGTCCGCTTTCGAGAGAGGAGAAAAAAATTTTTTTCTAAACTAAAACGGCGATATTGCAAAAATTTTAATATCATTATAGCTGAGACCAGTTAAATTTGCCGATTGTCGTTTTCGGCCTTGCTGACGAAAGAAAGCTATTTTGAAGGCTCTTTTCGGCATTTTCCAGCGGCAGTCGGCATATCTTCCCGCTTTCCCCAGACCTGCACCCTCTGGTTCTGACGCCCCGCAGCTCTCCCGCAGCTCTGCCGCTGCTTTTCTCCCGCCTCTTGCCTGACGACGCCGACTAAAATAGTTCTGGCCTGGTTCTTTGATGAGATCGCCTAAAGATGCTCTTTTAAATAATCTATAATCTTGTAAATAAAAAAGTGATTGAAATAGATATGTATTATTATACTATTTATTGTTAATAGTCTATTGTAAAATTTAAAATCATTTCATATATAACCTAAAGAATATAATTATGGCCATTTAAGCCGCTATTATAAAATCTTTACCCTGCGGCGCTTTTTTGCTAAGATTTGGGGTGATCTGAGCGTCAGCTTGTTCTCTTCGTTCGCCCGGGCCTGGTCCGAGAGACCTCCGCCTTTTTTCTTTTGCTTTTTGAATCAGGAATGTGCGTTTTGAAATCAGTATTTGTCGAAGACATAAAAAAAATGCCGGTAGGCTCTAAAATTAGCGCGGAGTTGTTGGTTCAGAGCGTGGGACAAGCCCAAACGGTCAAAGGCGACGACTATTTGAATCTTTCTTTAGTCGACAAGACCGGAGAGATCCAGGCCAAATACTGGAATTCCACTCCTGAAGTGGCCGCCGTTTTGACGGCGGGCGCCGTTTGTCGCGTGGAAGCCCGTCTCGATTCCTACAAAAACAAATTGCAGCTCAGTCTGACTTCGGCCAAAGCCGAAACGTCCGGCTCATATCTTCTGTCCGATTTTATGGCCACCGCTCCAGAATCCGTCGAAATAATGAAGGAAAAGTTTTGGGCTCTGGCGGACAGTCTAAAGGATCGCGATTTGAAAGCTCTGGTCAAAGCGGTTTTTTCCTTTCCTGAGACGGAATGCTTTTGGACCCATCCGGCGGCTAAAGTAATTCATCACGCTTACGCGGGCGGTCTTTTGGAGCACTCGCTCTCCGTGGCGACCATGGCCGCTTTCCTCAGTGACCATTACGGAACGACGCTGAACCGGGATCTTTTGGTGGTCGGCGCGATTTTGCATGATTTAGGCAAATGCTTCGAATTGTCGGCCGCTCCGATCATCGACTACTCCGTCAGAGGCCGGCTTTTGGGTCATGTGACGATGGGTCCCATTTTTTTGGAAAAGGCGGCCAATTCGCTGCCTGATTTTCCGTCAGAAAAACTTTTGCTGGTCGAACACATGCTCTTGGCGCACCATGGGGCTCAAGAAAAAGGCTCGCCGGTGACTCCCAAAATCTTGGAAGCCTTGGTCTTGAACTGTTTGGACGAGATTGACGCCAAAGTGCGCGCCGTCCACGCCTTCATCCAAGCCGAAACCGCCGGCCAGGACATGGCCAAGACCGGCTACCACAAAACGACGGACTCTTTTTATTTTGCCACGCCGAAGCCGTCGCCCCCTTCGCCGGAGGAGCCGCTCTCTCGCCCGGAAAACGGCCAAGGCGGCGAGGAATTGACGCTCTTGCGCCTGCCGGGAGAGGAGACCGCCGTCAGTTCTCCGGACCAAAGCGGCGTGGAAGCCGTCAGGGCGAACGTCGACTCGGCTGGGACTTCGGAGATTCGGACGGAGGCTTCGTCCCTGGCCGAAGCGGAACCCGTCGGGAACGTTTCCGCCGACGCGTCCCGGCCTGCCTTCCCTGAAAGCGTTCCTTCGGGCGCCTCTGAAAACGCGCCCAAGGCCGGCGCGGGGCGCGACCTTTCCCTAGAGGGCCTTCTCGGCTCAGGGATCATGGACGCCGTTTCGCCTAAACGGCCGCCGGCTCCTCCGACCGAGTTCGCGGCCGGGGAGACGCCAGGTCGCCCGGAAATCGCGAGCGAATTGGCCGACGTTCGGCCGGAAAGCGGGCGCGACGACGGGCTCGGTCAGACTGAACCCGGCGCTTCGCCGGTCGAATCCGCCGACGAATCGCTCGCCTCTTCGCGCCCGTCATCGCTTGCGTCTCCCGCGACCCCGCCTCAACGTCATGACGACGCCCTCGAGCCGACGACGGCTCAGCCCGCTCTCCCCGTCGCCCCTTCTGAGAATCGGAAGACGTCTTCGAAAGACAAAGTCGCCGGGCCGCCCAAGTTGAAGCTTTTCTGATGAGCTGGGGAATGATAGGGCTGTCTTCGGTCACCGACGTCTTTAGCGACATGCTTAAGGCCAACCGGGTGCCTCATGGCCTCCTTCTGTGCGGACCGGAAGGCTCGGGCCGAGCTTCCTTGGCTTTGAGCCTGGCCCAGGCTCTGAATTGTCACAGTCCGGAACCGGATTTCTCTCCTTGCCGGAAGTGCGGCCCCTGCGTCAGGATCAGCCAAGAACTGTTTCCGGACGTCATGACTCTTGAACCCAAAGGCCGGGGAGACGTCATCCCCATTGACGACGTGCGGAAACTAATAGACGTTCTGAACTATTCTCCTGTCGAAGGCCGCTATAAAGTGGCCATCATCAAAAAAGCCGACCGGTTTCGTCAAGAGGGCGGCGGAGCCTTGTTGAAGACCTTGGAGGAGCCGGTCGAAAACACCGTGCTGATCATGACCGCTCAGTCCGAGTCGGGAGTGATGGACACCCTAGTGTCCCGCTGCGTCAGATTGAGGGTTCCGACCTTGACTAGGAAGCAAATTATCGAGGCTTTGCACGAAAAAGGGCTCGATCAGATGACTTCCCGTCTATTGGCCGGCTTGTCCGATGGAGCTCTAGGGGCGGCCTTGTCCGTCGATCCGGCCTACGCCATGGAACTATGGTCGGCCTTGGACGGCATATTGGGTCAGCATGGGACCAAAAACGCCCTCAAATCCGCCTTGGATTGGGTTCGCTCCTTCGTGGACGCGATCGAGAAGAACAAGACGAAAACCGAGAGCGATCGGGACAAGTCCGACTTCGTTTTGGATTGTCTGCGTCTGTGGTGGCGGGACGTCTTCGTCTTGGCGGCCACGAAGGACGCCGGACGCATGGCGGGGCCGCCGCCGACGCCCAGTCAGCGCCGCTGGGCCGACCAGATCGCCGCCGATGACGTCGCCAGAATAGAAGCTCTGAACGCCGGCTTGCAGGACGGATTGTCGCGGGCCATGCGCTTGGAGTTGTTGTTTGTGAACTATTGGCTGAACGTGCTAAAATAAGCTTATCTCAAGATTGAGAGAAGCAAGTTCAAGCTCTGTCAGGTTTTGAGGAAATGGCCGGCCGAAAAAACGTTTTTTTTTGGCGCTGATTGTTCGGCGAACGCCGTCGATTCGATCGGTTTTTTTTTGCGGTTTTTTTTGTTTTCGTCCGGCCTTCTCGTCTTTCTCCGCGTCTATTTCGAGCCTCATATTTTGGATATTTTTTTCCGGGAGCTATTTTGGCCGCCTGTATGGCGACTTTATTGCGGGAGTGTCCATGTCGGCCAAGCAGCACAGCAACAAAGAACCCAAGCCGCCAAAGGGAAAGACTCACGACTCCCATCGCCGGGGTCACAAGATCAAGCGGGAAGACGGCGTCAAGGTTTTCGATCTGCCCTGTCAGCGCACCGTCAACGTGCGTCTCCGCTACGGCGGACGAATTCAGACTTTCGACTGCGGCGATCTCGAAGTGGACATCGGCGACTGGGTCATCATTCGGGACTTCGACCTTCTCCGCATGGGCCTGGTCACCACCAAGCCCATCATTTGGCCGGCCTATCAAAGCCAAAAAGTTCTCCTCCCCTCAGATCATCAACTGGTCAGAATCGCCACCAGGGAAGATCTGGCCAAACAAGCCGAAAACCAAATTTTGGAGAGGGAAGGGTTGGAGTATTGCCAGCAATGCATCGCCAACCAAAAGTTGGTCATGAAGCTGGTGGCCGTCGAAATAACCTTGGATCATTTCAAGACCATTTTTTATTACACCGCTGAAGATCGAGTGGATTTCCGTCAATTGGTCAAGGAGCTGGTCAGCCGTTTTCGAACTCGCATCGAAATGCGGCAGATCGGAGTGCGCCAGGAGTCTCTCATGCTGGGCGGCGTCGGCGTCTGCGGCCGCCCTTACTGCTGCGCGGGCTTTTTGTCGAATTTCAGCCCCGTCTCGGTCAAGATGGCCAAGGAACAGAACTTGGCTCTCAACACCGTCAAAATCAGCGGGGTTTGCGGCCGGTTGATGTGCTGTCTGGCCTTCGAAAATCCGGTCATGACCAGAAGGTCTCGACCGAGCGAAGGGAAGGGGACGGTCGAGACCATCGCCTTGGGGGAAGATTCCTCATTCGCCGCCGACGAGCTGCATCCTCCCTTTTGGCCTGATTATGAGGAAGACGAAGAATTGGCGAAATTGGATGAAGCCGAGGGCTTCGAAAGCCGGTCTCTGGCCGATCCGTCATACGCTTTCATGGGCGATTCGTTCGCCGAGACCGCCGATTCGATTTCTGTTCAGGAGGCCAGAGAAATGATGGGGCCGTATTTTTCCGGCGAATCGCTGGAAATTGCGGCGGAGGAAAGGGAATCTGATTTTTCCGGCGCATTGACGGTAACGGCGGCGGAGGAAAAGGAATCGGATGTTTCCGGCGCATTGACGGAAACGGCGGCTGAGGAAAGTGAACCGGATGTTTCCGTCGCATTGACGGAAATGGCGGCGGAGGATAGGGAATCGGATGTTTCCGTCGCATTGACGGAAACGGCGGCGGAGGAACGGGAACCGGATGTTTCCGGCGCATTGACGGAAACGGCGGCGGAGGAAAGGGAATCGGATGTTTCCGGCGAATTGACGGAAACGGCGGCGGAGGAAAGAGAATCGGATGTTTCCGGCGAATTGACGGAAACGGCGGCGGAGGAAAGAGAATCGGAGACCGTCGAAGGTTGCGACTCGAACGACGAGATCTTGTCCGGTTCTTCAGAGATTGGCGATCTTTTCTCCGAAAAATGACGGCTACTCAAAAAAAGAACGATTCTAAAAAATCTAATTGACGCCGAACGGAAATTTCATCTATATTTAAATATATAAGTAAAAACTTATCATTCGACAACGCCCAAAATTAGAACGTCATATACATCTATATCACGATTTTTGTCGGTCATAGATAATCATCGCCTCATCGTCTTTCCGCCGCCTTTGAACGTCGCGCCAACGAACTGAAACGCTCTTCGGCGTCTTTTGGCTCCGTCAGCGCTCCCGTCCCATCGCCGAACGACGCTCTGGCCGCCTTGTCGTCGAACGACGCTCCGGCTTCCGCGTCCGCTTTTGCGGCTGTTTGGCGAGATCGTCAGGTTTTCCGTCCGCCCAAGGCCGCCCACGTAAAATTCGTCCAGCCTACGCCGATTCTCATTCCGACTCCGACGCCCATTCCGACTCCTACGCCGACTCCTACGCTGACTCCTACGCCGACTCCGACTTCGACTTCGACGCCGACGTCGACGCCGACGTCGACTCTGGCGTCGACAGTTCCAGGCGCCCGTCGGCCGCGAGCCGTTCACGTCTGGGTCAGCAAAAAACGAGCCCCTTTCAGAATTTTGTTCGGCCCGTCTCGACGCCGTCATGAACCGTTTTTCGGGACGGCTTGATCCGGCTCTGGTACAGCTTGGTTCGGCTCTGGGAGGGCGAAGACGCGTCCCATAGGATCATAAGGGCGGCAAAGGTCAAGTTTTGGCCAAAAAAGGGCGAAAAGGGCGGATATTTTTGGTTCAGCGGGCTGTTTGGCTTTAGACGGCTATTTTGGCGAGGGGTTGCGGGAAAGCGCGGCGCGGCCGTTTAGCGGCGCCGTCGACAGGCTTCGAGCCTAAAGCTGGGCCAAAAAAAGGGGAAAAGTCGGGAGGCGGGTTCTTTACAAAAAAAAACGGACAAGCGATATCTTCCGAAAGCCTGGAGACGTCACACGTTTCCGCCTCTGGGATCGGACTGCCAGGACGTCCAGGCCACCCCTTGGGCGTCCTTGTCGGACACGACAGGGCCTTTTTCGATTAGCGTCTTGAAGCCTCGCCGCAGTTCAGGGTCGCACAGGCTGAAATCGTAAGCGTCGTCGAGGGGGTTGAGGCCCACTTCTCCGTCCGGGTTGTAGGGGGCGGTGCAGATGTATTCCAAAGCCGAATCGGCCAAGTAGTAGTTCCCGTGGGCCAATCCCGGAGGGAGCCAAAGCCATTGCCCCAATTCCTGCCTGGGATCGACGAGCAAGTCCACCATGATCATCTTGCCGCGCGTCGGCGAAGAGCGGCGGGCGTCCACGGACAGATCTATTCCATGGCCGAATAACAGACGGATGAGCTTCCCTTGAGGAGGATCGTATTGAAAGTGAAGGCCTCGGACGACCCCGGCGGTCGAGTAGCTTTCGTTGATTTGGGCGATTTTGAACTCGTCAAGTCCCAGAGCGCCGGCCAGCTCGTCGAAGTCGGCTTGTCGGTAGGTTTCGGAAAAATAACCCCTGACGTCCATGAAGCGTTTGTACAGGACAAGTTTGGCTCCCGGCAAAGGCAAATCTTTGACTTCGACTATTTTCACTGGACACCTTGCGGATTTGGAGTGCGAAGGGGAAAACCCTGCTGTCGAAGCTGATTTTATCCAGCTATTGGAGCGTTGTCAATCATTGGAGGCGTCCAGAGACTCGTCTCGAACCGGGAAACTCGCCGCGACTCAAGTCGCCGCCGCCGGTTTTCCGGGCTTTCGACAACTTTTGGGAGATTAGCGCTCCGCTCGGATTTGTGATAATCTGGCAGAAGTTTAAGTCGAGATCTTTTCGGAGTTGAAGGACTTCGAACGATTTCGCCGTCTATTGGGGGGTGGATCGGACTTGATCATATGGGCTCTAAACCCATACAGCCGGGTGAAACTCCCGGACTCCCCGCCATTTTTTTCGTCCCTTGGAGCTTTGATGTCCCAGGAAAAAAAGTATTATCGCAAGCGTCAGAACCTCCTGGCCATGGTGTCCAAAATAAAGCTCTGGCCTTCCCGCAAGGGAGCTCTGCACGGAGTCAGAGAAGCGATCCCCAACGGGGCCGGCTTTCAAGTCACGACGCACTGCGGGCTCGTCTTTTCCGTCAGGGATTCGGCCAACTCTCGAGCCTCCAGGTGGTTGCGGGCCAAACAATACGCCTTTCCGTGTCCCGCCTGTCGCATTCCCGAGTGGAAGATGAAAAAATACGGCTCCACGGTTTTTTCGAAACATATGGGGAAAACTCTGGGCTCGTCCCCGGAATGACCCTCCCTGCAAAACGCCCGCTTCAAAGGATCTGTTCTTGTCTCTTTTTTTCACCGACGAACAAAAAGACCGTCTCAGGGACTTGGGGGCCTCTTCGGAGGAGCTGACCAAGTCCTTTTCTTCGGCTGCGGAGAGGGATGAAGTCTTCCTCTCTCGCCAGAAATCGCTCGCTTCCCTCATCCGAAAAAAGCTGGACAAGGCTTTTCTGACGGGCGGGAGACCGGCCGCGGAGCTTTTGAGAGAGTCTTTGGCCTCCCTTCTGGCTTCTCTGGGCCTGACTGAGGTGTCGACCCCCATCATCATGAGCCGCGCCCGTCTTGTCAAAATGGGCCTCGAGGACGATCCTCTCCTGACCGAACAGGTCTTCTGGATCGATCCGAAACGCTGTCTGCGGCCCATGCTGGCTCCGCATTTGTACGAGTACATGCTCGACATCCAAAAACTCCGCCGGGACAAGACCTTCGGAATTTTCGAGATCGGCCCCTGCTTTCGCAAGGAGAGCCAAGGCGCCCGTCACGCCGGGGAATTCACCATGCTGAATTTGGTGGAAGTCAACGTCCCGCTTGAACGTCGTCAGGCTAGGCTGGAGGAGTTCATCGGCTTGATCGCCGAACGCGCGAATCTGAAAGACTGGCGACTGGAGATCGTCGAATCGACTGTTTACGGCCAGACCGTCGATCTGGTGGACGGGAACGGTCTGGAACTGGCTTCCTGCTCCATGGGGCCGCATCCTTTGGACAAAGCCTGGGGATTCGCCGGAACATGGATAGGTCTGGGACTTGGTCTGGAAAGATTGGCCATGTCTTTGGCCGGTTCGGATCGTCTCAGCCCGGTTGGTCGCGGCTTTGGCCGCCTGTTGGGACTCCCTTTGAGTCTCTGACCTTTGCCCGTCTCCTTTGTTCGTCTCCAATGCCGTCGCTTCGACGGCGCGCTTGTTCGCTCTAATTCCGTCAGCCGGCGGCAGACTGACCGGCTGACGGCAAAAATAGATTTTTAGGGTTTTTTTCCATGAACGCCGCCATACCTTTGAATTGTTCCGAGGCTGAGGATATCGTCGCCAGAGCCCTCGAAGGCCGAAAACCTTCCTTTGAGGAAATTTCCGCCATATTGACCCTGTCTTCTTCTTCTCGCGAGCTGGCCGAAATAATCTTCGCCGGAGCCAGAGAGGCGCGTCGGCTGGTTTTCGCCGATCGCGTCTTCCTCTACGGCTTCGTCTACCTTTCGACCTATTGCCGCAACGACTGCTTTTTTTGCCATTATCGCTCCAGTCGCGGCGACTTGGAACGCTACCGCAAGAGCACGTCCGAAATTGTCGATGTGGCCGGTCACCTGGCGGAAAATGGGGTTCAGGTCATAGATTTGACTCTCGGAGAAGATCTGGCGTATACGAAAGGCGCCGGTTTCGAAAAGCTTTTGAAGGCGGTCGATTCCGTCGCCAAATTTTTCGCCCTGCCCGTCATGCTCTCGCCAGGCGTCTTGGAGAGGACGCAAATAAAGGAAGCTCGCTCTGCGGGAGCCTCCTGGTTCGCCCTGTATCAGGAGACCCATACCCCCGAGCTTTTCGCCGCTTGGCGTCGGGGACAGGATTTCGAAGAAAGAAGACGCGTCAGAGAGATGGCTCTGGATGAAGGTTTTTTGGTCGAGGACGGCGTTCTGACGGGAGCCGGGGCGACGCCTTCCGATCTGGCCAGATCAGTTCAGGAGATGACTTTTCCGAAGGCTCAGCAGGTTCGGGCCATGGCCTACGTGCCCGCCGAAGGAGGCTTGCCCCCGGACGCGTCGGTCGACGCCGCCTGGCAAGAGTTGCTGATGATCGCTTGTCTGCGCCTAAGCAGTCCAAACGCTTTGATCCCCGCCTCTCTGGACGTCGAAGGCATTGGCGGTCTGAAAGCCAGACTTTCGGCCGGCGCCAACGTGGTCACCTCCATAGTCCCAGCCAGACGAGGACTGGCTGGGGTGGCCACCATGACTTTGGACATCGAGAATTCCAACCGCTCGCCCAGCCGGGTCAGAGAGATTCTGGAAGAAGAGCGGTTAAGGTCAGGCGCATCTTCGGAATATGCGGAGTACCTGGATAAGGCGAGGATCGGCTTCGCCGAAATTCCGGCTTCGCCGCTTTTTTAGGTTCGGCGTCTGAAGTTTTCGGCCACAGTTCTCGAGGCGTCTCTAAAAATATTTGAGAACGGCTTTAGACTTGGCCAAAATGACGTCCACAACATTCGGGCGCGCAATGTTTGGCTGACGCGCCAAATTATCGCCGAATTGGAACTGGCTCGCCTGGCGCAATAAATCCATATAGAGATAATCGGCGACAAATCCCAAAAAAGCGCGTTTTTTGAAGTCGTCAGGGTCAACGGACCGCAGGCTGAACCGTTTCGAGACTTTTTTCTTACTTCGACCGCAGATCAAATGATCTTGCGTCAATTTTTATTTTTTTTGTTCAAGAGCCGTCGAAATTGTCGACGGCGTCCGGTTATTTGCAATGGCTTTGAAAATTCTTTGTCTGGGCGCCGGTTTGCAGGGGCTGGAGGTGGCCGGTTTGGCCATGAAGGCCGGCTGGGATTTGACTTTGGTGGACAAACGTCGGGACGGACCGGCTTCAGGATTGTGCAAGACTCTGAAGACGGATCTTGCCGCTTGTCGGCTATATGATCTGGCGGCCTTGTGCCAAGGATACGATTTGATCGTTCCCGCTCTGGAAGATTTCGGCATTTTGGAAGCGTTCTGCACGGCCCAAAAACAGGATCTTATCCCTCCTCTGGCCTTCGACATGGACGCGTACCGCATCAGCCGCTCGAAGAAGTTGTCCAAAAAAACTTTTGCGGCCTTGGGCTTGCCCATGGCCAGAGATTTTCATCCTTCGCTTCCCGGACCATTCATCGCCAAGCCCGACGACCTTTCCGGCAGTCGGGGGGTCAGGTATTTTGAAAGCGCCCTGGAAGTCCTCAAGACTTTTCCGGATCCGGAAATGCGACAAAACCTCATCATCGAAGAGCATCTCTCGGGTCCCTCATATTCTCTGGAAGTCACCGCCTCCAAGCGACGGACGAGAACATGGCAGACGACTCTATTGGGCATGGACGACATATTCGACTGCTGTCGCGTCTCCGCTCCGTCCGGTCTTCCCCCGGAAAGGGAGAAGGAACTCGCCGATATCGCTCGCCGACTCGCCCGGGCCGTCTCCTTGCGCGGCATTATGGATTTGGAAGTCATCGACCACAAAAACCAGTTCAAGCTCTTGGAAATTGACGCCCGTTTTCCCAGTCAGACTCCGACCGCCGTGTATTGGTCCACCGGAGTCAATCTGCTGGTGGAGCTGGCCGCTTGCTTCATGCAGCTGCCCAGATCGGTCGTCCG
>JAIRTO010000072.1 GCA_031254895.1 Deltaproteobacteria bacterium | reverse complement strand
CGACTGGTCGTTTCGACGATCGACGCTAAAAATGGCCGTTTTTTTGGCGCCACAGGCAGATAGTCCGGCATATCCAGGCTTTTCCGGCTTATCCGCGCGGACTTCATCGTCTCCGAACGTCGACGGCTTGTTCTTGAATTGGCTCATGAACCTGTTCATGAACAATTTCATGAATCAGTCTGGACTTCCCGTCCCGGAACCGTGAATCATATCCGGCCGAGCCTTTTGTCAAGCCTCAGGCTGAGACTTTTGCTGAACCTTTTGCCGAGCCTCCGGGCGAGCCTCAGACCGAGCCTTTTGTTTCGGCCTTTCTGGCCGTCGCCCAAAAAAGACGCGGCCCCAAGCCGCCAAAATGGCGGCCGACCGACGACGTTTTCGTTTGTCATATCCTAGGCGCGGCCTTTGGAGATCTTTTTCGTCCGCCAAAAATGTCCCTGTTTCGCCAGACGACCTTTTGTCAATCGCCTTATTTTCGCGTCTTTTAGGAGCTAAAATGACGGTTCCATATTTTACTGTCGAATCGATTCATGTGCTAAACAGTTTGAGAAAGAACAACAATCGCGAATGGTATCGTCAGCACAAGCACAGAGTGGAAGAATTTTTGATCGCGCCGGCTCGGGAAATGGTCGTGGCCGTGGGCAAGCTTCTCGACAAGATGGCCGCCGGCATAGTGGCCGACCCGAGGATAGACCAGTCCATCTACAGAATCTACCGCGACACTAGATTCTCCATGGACAAGACTCCCTACAAGGAGCATCTGGCTCTGATTTGGTGGCAGAATCTTCCCGAGGGCAAGCTCTCCAGCCCCTGCTTCTATTTGCACATCACCCCCGACAACTGGCTGTGGTCGGCCGGCTGCTATCGCTTCACCCCGGCCGTTTTGACGGCCTATCGAGAGGCCTTGCTCAACCCGGAAATCGGCCCTCCCTTCAAGTTCATCGCCGCCAGGCTGCGTCGAAAGGGGCTGGAATTCAATTCCCCGGACATGAAGCGCCTTCCCAAGGGTTATCAAGGCCCTCCTTGGACGGACGAGTGGCTGAAGCGAAAAGGTTTGTACACCTGGAGCGACAGTCTGCCCATAAACGATCTAAACATTCTGGGACCCAAGGCGGCCAAGTTTCTGGCCAAGCAATTTGCCGAAGCTCTTCCTTTTTACATCTGGCTCCGCAACCTCTTCAACGTTCAGCCTGATCGGGCTCTTGAGGGGATCGGCCCGGCGGACGGCGGTTTGGACGAAGACGAGTCGGCCGAGTTTTTCGGGGCTTGACGAAAAATCCTGTCCTGACGATGAATGAAGGCTTGAACGCTGAAATGAACTTTTAATGGAATTGAAAAGTCGGGGAATTTTTCCGAAAATTCCCTGAACGACGCTGTTTTTATTGAATCATATGAGGTCCATAGTGGGAAAAATCCTGGTCATAGATGATGATTTGAGCTTGCGCGAAGTCATGGAGATGCTTCTGACCAGTCTCGGTCACGTCGTGGAGCTGGCCGAAGACGGCCAGGTCGGCTTGGACAAGGCCATGAACGCCGATTACGATCTGATCATCTCCGACATCCGCATGCCCAGGCTGAACGGCCTGGACGTGCTGGAGAAGCTCAGGGCGGAAAACAAGCAGACGACTCTCATCCTCGTTTCCGCCTACGCGAAGGATTCCACGGCCGTCGAAGCCATGCGCCTGGGGGCTTACGACTTCATTCCCAAACCCTTTCGGCCCAACGATCTGATTTCGGCCGTCGATTCGGCCCTGGCTCACCACAACGTGGATATGGAACGTCAGGCCATGGCCGACATGGTCATCAACAATCAGCGTTTCAGCGGTCTGGTCGGCTCTTCCCCGGCCATGCTCCAAGTTTACGATCTCATAAAAAGGGCGGCGTCCACCTCGACCAGCATTCTCATCACCGGGGAGAGCGGCACCGGCAAAGAGCTGGTGGCCAGGGCCGTCCACTCCAATTCCACTCGAGCGGAGAAAAACTTCGTGGCCATCAACTGCGGCGGCATGCCCGAACAGTTGGTGGAAAGCGAGCTGTTCGGCTACAAAAAAGGAGCTTTCACCGGAGCCAACACGGACAAGCAAGGCCTCATGGCCACGGCCGACGGAGGGACGCTTTTTTTGGACGAACTGGCCGAGCTGACTCTCCCCATGCAGGTGAAGCTGCTTCGGGTCGTTCAGGAAAAAACTTTCCGCCCCGTGGGCGGCAACGCCGAGCAGGTCAGCGACGTTCGCTTCATAGCCGCCACCAACAAAAGTCTGGAAGCGGAAATCATCGCCGGGAGGTTCCGAGAAGATCTGTACTATCGGCTGAACGTCATCAACATCCGCATCCCGCCGCTTCGGGAGCGGCCCATGGACATTCCTCTTCTGGCGTATTATTTTTTGGAGAAATACAGCCGTCAGCAAAACAAGGACGTCCGCAAGCTGTCCACCTACGCCCTGGACATCTTGACTCGCTATCACTTTCCGGGAAACGTCCGGGAGCTGGAAAACATCATCGAGCGCTCGGTGGCTTTGGAGCAAACCAACATCATCCTGCCGGACAGTCTGCATCTGGCCGACTTCAAGCGCCAGTCCGTCTCGGCCGCTCCAGTCGGCGCGGAGATTTCGCCCGCCTGGATAATGCCGGAAACCCCGGCGACCTTGGCGGACAAGCCGACGCCCGCTCCGGCCGAAGAGAGCAAAAGCCCGCCTCAACCCATGGACTTCAATTCCCTACAACTCATCCCCGGCGGACTGGACAACGTCTTGACTTATCTGGAGGGCTATTATCTTTACAACGCCCTGATGACGGCCGGCGGGAACCGCAGCCGCACCTCCAATCTTGTCGGCATAAGTCCCTGGCGCCTCCGGATGAGACTAATGGCCTTCAGTCTGTCCGATCTCAATCCCGTGGAGCTTCTGTCCATTCCGAAGGACAGATTCTCCAAGCCGGCTTTGCCGGAATCCATCGCTCCGGACTGGACGGGCGCCTCCATCAAGCTCGACGAGATTCTTCACGCGGTGGAAAGGCAATTCATCAAGCTGGCCTTGGAAAACAGCAACGACAACAAAACCGAGGCCGCCAACTCCCTTGGTCTTTCCCGCCGATCCTTCCAACACCGCATCGAAAGATCCGGTTACGAAGCCAAGACGGCCGAAGAGCAAGAGAAAGAGCAGGAGCAAGAACAAGAGAAAGAACAACAACAACAGAAACAGCGGAAGAGCGACGAAAACGAAACCCCTGAAAGGTGAGGGCGTTTGGCCGCCCCTTGTCGTCAGGGGGAGAGGTTTTTTCCGGCCGGCCGACGGCGCGAATCATTCTCTTTGGAGGGGTCATGGCGCTCCTTAGTTTTGATGACCCGTTTGGTCGCTCCGGAAGGATCTCTCGCCCGGACAAGACGGGTAGAATTTCGTGGGAAAAAACCGCTTTATTTCTTTTAATGGCCTCTTTTTTTATGTTATAAAAGATTATATAAAGTAGAAAAAGATATAAGATGATATTTTTCTCTGTTGATAGTTTTTTAGTTTTATTTTAAATAGCTTAATATGCTAAAAGTTTATTTTTTTATTGCTTTATTTCGTTTCAGCATGATAAAGTTTTAGGGACGTCAGCTTGTCCCGCATTCCGGCTTGGCCAGGGAACGACAGACGTCAAAGCGGAGACGCGCCAACTAGCCGTTTTCGCTCCATGTCCATGAGCTTCGGTCTTCGGACTAACAGCGAGGAAACGAACATGCCTGAGCCAATAAAAGAAGACGCCGGTTTGAATGACGATTCGGCCTACGCCCGTCAGGTTCTGGAATCCTGCCGCGTTTTGTGCGACGACCCGAACCAGGCGGTCAGATTGACCGACCGCTGGAACAAGGCCGCCGTGGTCACCGACGGCTCCAACGTGCCCGGTCTGGGGGACGTCGGAGCCCTGGCTTCGTTGCCTTTGGTGGAGCAAAAGAGCCGCGTGATGCGGCGTTTGGCCGACATAACCGCCTTTCCCCTCGTTTTGAACAGCAAAAACGTCGACGACGCCGTCAGGACGATCGCCTCCATCGCCCCTTCCTTCGGCGTGGTCAATCTGGAGGCCATGACCGAGGCCGCTTCTCTGGAAATAAAAAGAAGATTGAACGAAATTGAGGAATTGCCCATCTTCCACGACGTGCAGGACGGGCTGCCCATTCTCTGTCTGGCCGCCATCTTGAACGCCTTAAAGGTGGTGGGCAAGAAAATGGCCAACATCAAGCTGGTCATCGCCGGCACGGAAACGGAAGGGCTGCCGGTCGTCGATTTCTTTCGCCTGGCCGGCGCGGCCGACATCGTCGTCTGCGACCGGACGGGAGCGATTCATCGGGGCCGGCCCGGGGCGACCAACTGGATCAAGGAAGAATTGGCCCAAAAAACCAATCCCAGACAGGTGAAGGGGAGTCTGACCAAGGCTTTGACCGGAGCCGACGCTCTGATACTTCTGTCCGCCGGCAACCCGCCCGGGAAAGACATTTTGGCTTCCATGGCTCCGGAGCCCATCGTTCTCAATCTTTCCGAATGCCGAAACATCGACTTCGGCCCGGCGGCCGTCCTGGCCGACAAAAATGAAGACGGGCCGAACCGTCTCAATTCCTGCCTGGTCTTTCCCGGTCTCCTGCGCGGCGTCTTGAACGCCCGGGCCCGCGAAATCAACGCCAACATGAAAATGACCGCCGCCTTGACCCTGGCCAACATGGTGCCGGAAGCGGAGCTGGGGCGGGATTTCATCGTGCCTAAAGTCACCAAGACCAATCTTGTCGCCGCTCTGGCCGACGCCGTGTCGGTCGCCGCCGCCGCTAGCGGGGCCAGCCTGTTCATATGAGCGAGCCGACTCGCCATATTCCTGATCTTCTGGGGAGTTCCGAAGCCATACTCAACGTCAAGGATCGTCTTTCCCTGGCGGCCAAAGTCGACCGGCCCGTTCTCATTCTGGGCGAAAGGGGCACGGGCAAGGAACTGGCCGCCGCCCGTCTCCATTTTCTCTCCCGCCGCTGGTCCGGCCCTTACGTGACTCTAAACTGCGCCGCTCTTTCGCCTGGTCTCCTCGACGCCGAACTCTTCGGACACGAGGCCGGAGCCTTCACCGGGGCGACTCGCCGTCGACCGGGCCGGTTCGAGGCCGCCGACGGCGGCTGTCTTTTTTTGGACGAGATAAGCCATCTGGGGCTGGAGGCTCAGGCCAGGATTTTGCGGGTCGTGGAGTACGGCTCCTTTCAGCTGGTCGGCAGCGCCGCCGAAAAAAAGGTCGATGTGAGGATCGCCGCCGCCACCAACGCCGATTTGAAGAAAATGTGCCGGGCCGGGACGTTTCTGCCGGATTTGTGGGATCGTCTCAGCTTCGAGGTCATCGAACTGCCGCCGCTTCGGGATCGAGTTGGGGACGTTCCCTTTTTGGCCCATTATTTCGGAGCCCGCATGGCTCAGGAGCTGGGCCGGGAGGCTTTGCCGGTTTTCTCTCCTGAAGCCGTCGCCGCTCTGGAAGCCTACAGCTGGCCCGGCAACGTCAGAGAGCTGAAGAACGTGGCCGAAAGAGCCGTGTATCAGGCCAGCGGCGAAAAGAAAATGATCGGACCGGAACTTTTGAAGATGGATATGGGCGTATACTTGCCGGCATCCGACGAGGCGGACTTTGGCTCCGAAACTGTTCGTTCCGCTCCCGAATCGAAGAAAACCCCTCATGACGGGCCGATGGAGGAGCAATTATCTTTTCCGCTGGCGCCGGGACAATTCGACGAATTGATGAGGCGCAAAGGGCAGGAGATCTTCCGGGTCGCTCTGTCCGCGACGAACCACAATCAAATCCAGGCCGCCGAAATGTTGGGGCTCACCTATCACCGCTTCAGATATCTGAAAGGGAAGATGTTTCCCAAAGGATAGTCTTCGACTTCTCGCCCCCCCAGAGCTTTTTTTGTTCCCTCCCGGAAGCGAAGGGTCAAAGGCTTCCGCCCGTTCTCTTCGCCGACTCGTGTAGCTTTTTTTGACTTCTCGTCGTCCTCCAAGTTCCCGCCCTCTCAGTTCTCGCCCTCTCAGCTCCCGTCCTCTCAACTTCCGCCAGAAAAAAGCCGCCTCGAACCATCCCGGCGGCGTCCCAAAGCCATAAAAGGGCTTTGCGAAACTGGCCTAAGGCGTCGTCCTTGGCGGCCTATGCCCTCTAGAACCCCCATTATTCCAACCGAAATAGAGGTTTTGCCAAAAGCTTGGAACAGAGTTTCGGCAGCGTTTTGAGCAAAGTTTCGAGCAGAGTTTTGACCAGGGTCTTGAACATGTTTTGAACAGAGCTTTGAACAGAATCTTGAATAGACTCTTGAGAAAAGTTTCGAGCAGAGTTTTGAACAGGGCCTTGAACATGTTTTGAACAGCGTTTCCCTATCTCCATGAACATAGTTTTGAACAGGGGCTTGAACATGTTTTGAACAGCGTTTCCCCATCTCCATGAACATGGTTTTGAACAGAGCTTTGAACAGAATCTTGAACAGAGTTTCGAGCAGAGTTTGAACGGCGGTTCTCCATCCACCTGAAAAGTGATTTGAACGGCGCTTTGAACATAGTTTTGAACAGGGTTAAGAACTGAATCTTGAACAAAGTTTTGAGTAGAGTTTGAAAGCGTTCCTCCATCTCCAAGAAAAGCGTTTTGAACATAGTTATGAACAAGGCTTTGAACAACGTTTAGAGCATAATCATAGACTGTTTTGAACATAGTTTCGTCATCTTCATGAACAGAGTTATGAACAGATTTTTGAACAGAGTTCAGAATAACGCCATGAACAAAGTCTTGAACAGTGTTTCTGGAATGTTTTAAACAACGTTTTGTCATCTCCATGAACAGAGTTATGAACATGTTTTTGAACATAGTTCTGAACAAAGCCGTGAATATAGTCTAGAACTGAGTTTCTGGAATGTTTTGAACACGTTTAGCCATCTTCAGGAACATGGTTATGAACATAGTTTTGAACAACGTTTCGCCATCTCCATGAACAGAGTTATGAACAGATTTTTGCGCAGAGTTCTGAACTAAATTGTGAAAATAGTCTCAATTAGAGTTTCAAGCCTGTCTTGAACAACGTTTATCCATCTTCATGAACATAGTTACGAACAAAGTTACGAACAAAGTTTTGAACAGGTTCTTGAACAATCTAACGACCAAGTTTTGGCCCGGCCTTGGCCTATAGGCGTGAACCAAGTTTTGCCCAAAGTTTTGCACAGGCTCATGAACAGCGTCTTGAACAACTATTGCCTATTGCCTAAA
Source organism: Deltaproteobacteria bacterium (assembly GCA_031254895.1). GTDB lineage: Bacteria > Desulfobacterota > Desulfarculia > Adiutricales > Adiutricaceae > JAIRNQ01. The sequence goes on along the minus strand of JAIRTO010000072.1, from coordinate 4,570 downwards.
TACAGGCTTTGAACAAGGCTGCGCACAGAGTTTTGAACAGGGTTGTTCATGAGTCCGCGAACAGGCCCTTGAACAGATTTATGACCTATTTTGTGCGCCTGGTCTTGAACATGGCCGTAAACACGCTTTTGACAAACTTTTGGCTCTGTTTCTGAACATGGTTTTGACCAGTAGGGGAGCTCGTCAGGTCGCCTGAGTGGATATTCGCGGGGCTCTCAGTCACAAGCAGACCACTTTCATTGGCGCGCCTGACCAAACAGCCGCAGAGTTTAGGCGAAGTTTTGAACAGGGTTTGGCACAGACTTTATGGCCATCTTTTGAACATGAAAGGCGGAGGGAGAAATGAGCGGGGAAGAGGAAGAGACGGGCCTGAACAGGAAAGCGAACAAATGAGGGCAGAATAAGGGGCCTTTCCGGAACTGTCCCTTGGCCGCAACTCCATATGTCGGCGTCCGTCAAAACGGAACGAACTGATATTTTGGCTTTTTTTTTTGACGGTTCCTTTTTTCCCGGTCGAAAATGAGCGTCTTTTTCGCCCGAGAGAGCGACGATTCTTCTCTCGCCAGCCCTGTTCGTCAGTTTTGTCGTCGTGAAGCCGCCGCCCAAAAAAAATCCGTTTCGGGGTCAGCTTTTACAAAAACAACGCGAACCGCGCGTGAACAGCACATGAACCGCGCGAGAGCCAGGCGCGAAGTCCTTCCGTCGATGGGGTCGGTTCGCGCCTATGGTTGTCCGTCAGTTTCGCCAAATTGTCGTCCCCGCTTCCGCCGAAGCGTCGGACTAAGACCCCTTTTGCATTGGCCGGCATAGACCATAGGAAGATGAAAAGCAGTTTTGTTTAATCAAACGTCAAAATCCGGATCGCTTTTGAGTGTTTCAGTCCGTAATTGACTTTATTTGGTTTGTCGCCTCGGCTAGACCGCAAAAAAGGCGACGCCAAAAAGAGCCTTGGAATTGTTTCTCGGCAGTTAAAATTGTTATTGACAAAAAAAAGATGTTCAAATAAAATATTTTATTGTACATAAGCGCTCGCCACTGGCCTGTCCCTCCAAAAAAAGGCGCGGTCATCGGCCGCCAGCCGCCGTCCCAATAATAAGGCCCTTTCCGAAAGGGCGCTTTCATGTTTCAGATTGTTTAAGGTAGTTTAAATGTCCCCTCTTTCCTATTTGACCTTGGTCGGCCAGGCTTCCAACTCTGCCGTCAGCGAGGTCGCTCTGGGCAACGGGCCTGTGGAGTCGGAAATTTTTGCGATGATCATGACCGCCGGTCCGATGGTCAAGGCCATAATGATGGCCTTGCTGTTGGCCAGCGTCATCTCCTGGGCCATCATTCTGATAAAATTTCTTCAATTCTCCAAAGCCTCAAGTCAATCGTCCAAATTTCTTTCCAAATTCTGGAAAAGCCGAACTTTCGCCACTCTTTATCAGGAATCTTCCGAATTCTCCTCTTCCCCGGTGGGCGAAGTCTTCAGAGTCGGCTATCAGGAGTTGGGCCGCGTCTATAAAGCCAAAATGGACGCTTCCTCGGCTCTGGTCAACGTCCAGCGAGCTCTTAGCCGAACGGCCACGTCAGAGAGCACTCGCCTGTTCAAATTTTTGCCTTTCCTGGCCAGCTGCGGCAACGCCACCCCCTTCATCGGCTTGTTCGGCACCGTCTGGGGCATTATGGGCTCTTTCCACGAGATAGGCCTGAAAGGCTCGGCCAATTTGGCCAACGTCGCGCCGGGCATCTCCGAGGCTTTGGTGGCCACGGCGGCCGGTCTGGCGGCGGCCATTCCCGCCGTCATCTTTTTCAACTATTTCAACGGTCGGCTGCGCATAATGGAAAACGAGATCAGCAACTTCATGAACGATTTTCTCAACATTCTGGAACGCGATCTGGTCAGGAAGCCGCCGTCGCTCCAAACTGGCGGAGATTTTTGATTATGGCTCTCGGCTCCACCAACGGCAACTTCGAAGGCAGATCCATGATGAGTGAGATTAACGTCACTCCCATGGTCGACGTCATGCTGGTTCTTCTGATCATTTTCATGGTGGCGGCGCCGATGATGACTCAGGGACTGGATGTGGATCTTCCCAAAGTCGACGCCAACGTCATGCGCACCGACGCCTCCATGGTCATCTTGACGGTGACCGCCGACGGCTCGGTCGATTTGGACGGAACCAAACTCCCCAACGTCGACAATCTGGACGCGCAGGTTCGGCAAGTCATGCGCACCAAGGGAACCGAAAGTCTTTTTCTGAAGGCCGATCAGAGCGTGCCCTACGGACAGGTGGCCCGCATAATGGGGGCTTTGAGAGAAGCCGGCATCACCAACGTCGGCTTGGTCACCGAACCGGCCGTCCGCGGCGAATCGGCGCTATGAGTCGAGCCCGCGAGACGGACGCCATGGTGTCGTCATGTTGACTTCCAATCCGTACATGAACCCGCATGAGTTGCGAGATCCTTCTCTTCTGCCCGTGCTGATCGTTTCGATCCTGTTGCACGTCGCCGTCCTGTCCGGATCCGTCTTCCTGCCTGGCTGGCTAAAACTTGGCGCCCCCGCCGAGCCTCCCTTCGAATACATGACCGTTCAGCTCATGGGCGGTCTGGAGCCGCCGGCCCCGGCCGCGCCTCCCGCTCCCGTGGATCCGACTATTCAAGGCCCGGACGTGGTGGAGCTGCCCAAGTCGGATCCCATAATCCCTCAGCCGACTTCCTTGGAACAGATGATCACTCCGGTCATCCCTTCGGAAGCCATTCCCATTGGCGAGCGTCCGCCCGACAAGCCCATTGAGCAGGTGGAAAAGATCGACGAGCCGCCGCCCAAGGTGACTCCTCCGCCCAAGCCCATAGAGGAGCAGCCGAAGCCGCCCCCGAGAAGGCGAACCACCCCTAATCCGGAAGCTCGTCTCAACAACCGCATCGAGGAATTGCGCCGCAAGCGCGAAGCCGAGAATCAGGACGAGCAGATAGACAGCGCCGTCGGCAACATCGCCAGGGCCAGAGGGCAGGGGAACGGCACATCCAGCAACCAGTCCGGACCGGGCAGCCAAGGCCAGCGGCTGCATCCTGATTTGGCGGCGTATTATTACCAGATCAGAGAAATAGTTCGTTCCAACTGGGTTCCTCCGGCTTTGGGAATGCGCCCTGATTTGAGAGTGATAGTCGGCTTGATCATTCAACCCAACGGCCGGATTTCCGCCAAAAATCTCAGAACCTCCAGCGGAGACTCCGTCTTCGATCAATCGGTCCTTCAAGCCATCGATCGTTCCATGTTTCCGCCATTGCCGGCTATTTTGGAAGGCAAGCCGGACAACCCGGCCATGATGTTCCAGTTCGATTATTTGAACGCCAACAGATGACGAAGGCGTAGTCGGCTTTTGGACGTATTCTGATTTTGGGCGTAGTCGGCTTTTGAAAGATCGTTCGTACTCGTCGTTATGCGCCGAAGGCCGCATAACGACAGTCGACTGGTCGCAATAAGCGGCCAGTCGGGAGTCCGTAATAGGCGGCCAGTCCGTTAGTTTCGGCGATTCGCCTGCCGACCTGAAAAAAGGCTTCGCTTTCATGTTTTCATGTCGGCGTTTCCTGTTTTCGCGGCGTATGTGCGCTTTTAATATTTTCCTTAAATTATTTTTTTACTCCATTTTCATGTCCAATACTTATTTTTGTGCCGCTTGTAAGCTTGCACATTTTATTGCGCCTAATCTTTTTCAATTTTTCCATTTATGACGAAATATTAAAGTTTTTGGGCCATGTGCCCGGGAGAGGTCTTGAAAGCGCCAGGGCTTCCCGAATTCTGAGGAAAGAAATGACGGGCAGTTTGTTGATTGGCGTGGACGTGGGCGGCACCCACACGGATGCGGTCCTCTTGGAGCAGAAAAACAAGGCCGCCGGAGTGGTTCCTCTGGATGCGGCCAAGGCCAAAACTGGGGCCAGAACCATAGAAAGTCTCTCCAGAGTTTTAGGAGAGCTTCTGACCAAAGATCGCGCCTCCAAGCTCGCTCGTCTGACCGTGTCCTCCACGCTGGGCCTCAACAGTCTTTTGACCGGCACGGCCGATGCCGTCGGCGTGATGACCACCGGCGGTCCAGGCTTGGATCTGGATCCCGAACCCTTTGGCTCTCTCTACGAAGCCCTTTCGGCCATGCAGGATCATCGCGGTCACGTGATAAAAAGTCTGGAGCCGTCCCTGGCCCGGGAAAGGGCCAATTCCTTGGTCGCCGGCGGGGCCGCCACCATGGTGGTCGGCAGCAAATTCGGACCGAAAAATCCCGCCTTGGAGGAGATAATGCTCCAGGCGGCGAGAGAAGTCTGTCCGGGTCCGGTCATGGCCGCTTCCGCGCTTTTCGGGGGCCTCAACTTTCCCAGAAGGCTCGGCGGAGCCGTTTTGAACGCGGCCGTCAAGCGCTTTTACGACGAATTCATCGACGATCTCTCCGAAACGGCCTTGAAGCTGGGGTTGTCCTGCCCCATCTGGATACTTAAAGCCGACGGCGGGGTCATGAGTCTCGAGGCCGCCAGAGAAAGGCCCGTTCTGGCTCTGACCGCCGGCCCGGCTGCCAGTCTTCTCGGCTTGTGGGCTCTG
>JAIRTO010000043.1 GCA_031254895.1 Deltaproteobacteria bacterium | reverse complement strand
TCCAGATTGGCCAACCCGAAAAGGGCCGCCTTGGCTCTAGTGTGGCCGGATTCGGCTAGAATCTTCAGCCTGGTCGGCCTGACTTTGACGAAGGCGAATTCGGCCGCGACGAAGAGGGCGTTGAGCAGCACCAAAAGCATGGCTGAAAGGAGCATTGCGGCTGTGTTCATCGGGAAAGGGAGACGCTCCTTTTGACTTTAGGCCGCCGCGAACCAAAGCCGAAGCTTTAGATCGGGGGCTTAGTTTTCGGACAAGTTAAAAAAAACTGGCTCTCGACCAGCCAAAGGCTCTTTGATCCTTTGGCCAATGGAGATTTGCGGACGAAATAATATTTTACATGTGCTTCGTTAAATGAACAGGCGGTCAATCAAACTGAAAAGTGATGAAAAAAGAAACCTATATGGCGACATTTTTCTGCTTATAATGCGTTCAAATAAAATTTATGTCAATTTTGCGTCATATTTGAATCATAAAGCATGTTTTTAACAGGCAGACAAAGTTGTTTTAAGTTGTTTTCGTCGGACAAAAGTTCAATCCGCTCGTTTTGGCGAAACATGACCTCTCGCCGCTCCGACCGGAAAGCCGTATTTTTGGGAGTCAATTCGACTTTTGCAACGCGACTGTTGGGCTTCGGCGAGGACTGGCCTGTTTTTGACGGCCGGAACAACGGGTCGTCTATTTCTCAGGGCCATTATATGATACAATTAAACAGTTTCAAAGGTTCTCTCTTCTGGAAGCTTTCGGAGGACTCTTCCTCCTAGGGCGTCGGCGTCTTGACAAGTGGTTGAAGAGTCTCGCCAGACAAAATTCGTTTTGGTCTGGGAGAGCAATCGGCTCAAAAAGGGCCTTAAAGGAGACGGGATGGATCAAGCGCTGCTAAATGATTTCCTTGCCGGCCATATTACGGATCCTTTTTCAGTCTTAGGCGCCAGACCGATCCTCAGGAACGGCAAGTCCGGGACGCTTTTCAGGGTTTTTCTGCCTTCGGCCGTCAAAGCTGAAATCGTTCTGTCCAGCGGCCAGATCCTGCCGCTGGAGCGGCGGAAGCCTTCCGCCAAGGCGGCTGTTCCGGACGAGGGGGAGAGCTGCTTTTTTGAAACCTTTTACGTCGGCGAACATGACTTCAGTCCCTATAGGGTCAGGGCGGAATTCTCGGAAGGCCGCCGCTCCAGCTTTTTCGACGCCTACAGCTTCGGACCTGTTTTGGGCGAGCTGGACTTGTTTTTGTGGAATCAGGGCAATCATTACCAGATATACCGCAAGCTCGGGGCTCATCCCACGATCCATCAAGGGGTCAAAGGAACTTGCTTCGCCGTCTGGGCTCCCTCAGCCCGCAAAGTCTGTCTGGTGGGCGATCGCAATTTTTGGGACGGTCGGCGGTTGCCCATGCGTCCCAGAGGGTCGTCGGGAGTTTGGGAGATATTCGCGCCGCATTTCGGCTCGGGCGATCTTTACAAATTTGAGATCACGACTCAGGCCGGCACGGTTCTGATAAAGGCCGATCCCATGGGCGTGGCCATGGAAAAAAGACCGAAAACGGCTTCCATGGTCTACGATCTCGACAACTACAGCTGGGGCGACCAGAAATGGATCTTCGAGCGGAGCCAGACGGCCCGCCTCGACAAGCCCATGTCCATCTACGAGATCCATCTGGGGTCGTGGCGGCGCCGCCCGGACGGCTCTTGGCTGACTTATCGGGAATTGGCCGACGAGCTCGTGCCCTACCTTTTGGACATGGGCTTCAATTGGCTGGAGATGATGCCCATCGCCGAGCATCCCTTCGACGCCTCGTGGGGTTATCAGGTTTCCGGGTATTACGCCGTCACCTCCAGATTCGGCTCTCCCGACGATTTTCGCTATTTGGTGGACAAGTGCCATCAAGCCGGCATAGGCGTCATTCTCGACTGGGTTCCGGCTCATTTCCCCAGAGACAGCTTCGCCCTCGAGTTTTTCGACGGCACTCATCTGTACGAACATGCCGACCCGAGACAAGGCGCCCATTCCGACTGGGGCACGCTGGTTTTCAATTTCGGCCGCAATGAAGTCAAAAATTTCTTGGTGGCCAACGCCTTGTTTTTCGTCGACGAGTACCATATAGACGGCTTGAGGGTCGACGCCGTGGCGTCCATGATTTATCTGGACTATTCCAGGCAGGAAGGGGAATGGATCCCCAACAAGTACGGCGGTCGGGAAAATCTGGAAGCCATAGAGATGCTAAAGACGCTCAACACCAAGCTGTATGAGCTTTTTCCCGGAACCATGACCATAGCCGAGGAGTCCACCGCCTTTCCGGCCGTCTCTCGTCCCGTCCACTTGGGCGGGCTGGGCTTCATGTTCAAGTGGAACATGGGCTGGATGCACGACATGCTCGACTTTATGAGCCAAGATCCGATCTTCCGACGCTATCACATGGAACGGCTCACTTTCGCCCTCCTCTACGCCTTTCACGAAAATTTCTGTCTGCCGCTTTCCCATGACGAAGTCGTTTACGGCAAACGTTCGCTTTTCGACAAGATGCCGGGCGACTACTGGCGGAAATGCGCCAACCTGCGGCTCCTCCTCGGCTACATGTACGCCGAGCCGGGCAAGAAGCTTTTGTTCATGGGCGGAGAATTCGGTCAGATAAACGAATGGGATCATGCTCGACAACTGTCCTGGGAGCTTTTGGATCGACCGGAACATCAGGGCTTAAGAGACTTCACTCGAGATCTGAATCGTCTTTATCAGACCGAACCGGCGTTATACGAACGCGACTACGACTGGCGCGGTTTCGAGTGGATCGATTTTCGTGACTACGACTCCACCATCGTCAGCTTCATCAGAAGAGGCAAAGAGCCTAAAGAAGTCGTTCTCTTCGTCTTCAACTTCACCCCAGTGCCTCGCGAAGGCTACCGGCTCGGCGCGCCTCTTCCCGGCTACTGGCGGGAGTTGATCAACTCCGATTCGAAAGCCTACGGCGGCGGCGACGTGGGCTTGGGGGGAGGGCGTCACGCCGAGTCCGTCGAGTCTCACGGTCGTTCCCAGAGTCTTGTTCTGACTCTGCCCCCTCTGGGTTTTTTGGCTTTGAAAAGCTGTTAGGAGGCATAGTTTTCCGATGGGTCGGCAGGTAATACAGTGCACCGGCATTTACTTCAGCCCAACCGGGACTACCCGCCGGATAGTCCGCAGCATATCTCAAGGACTGTCCATGCGGCCGAAGGAATTCGATCTCACGCTTCCGGCGGGAAGAGAAAAAAACTTTATTCTGGAGAAGGACGAACTTTTGCTGCTGGCTTCTCCCGTGTACGGAGGGCGTCTGCCGACGATAGTGAAAGACGCGTTCGGCCGTTTGACTGCCGGTCGACGGCCGGTGGCGCCTATTGTGGTTTTCGGCAATCGGGCCTATGAAGACGCCCTATTGGAGCTCTACGATCTTTGCGTCAGCAAAGGCTATGACGTGGTCGGCGCCGGGGCGTTCGTCGGAGAGCATTCTTATTCTCACGTCATGGGCAGAAATCGTCCCGATCCCGCCGACGACGAAAAAGCCAGATGTTTCGGACTGGCCTTGCGTCAGACCTTGTTGGGCGACGCCTCTCTGGACGACCGCCGGCTTCTGATTAAAGGTCATCGCCCATACCGCAAATACATGACCAAGCCGCCCTTTGTGCCTACGACCACCAGAAAATGCGCCAACTGTCTGTTTTGCGTCAAAAATTGTCCTGTCGGCGCTTTCCAAGACGGTGATCCGAGGAAAATAAACGAGGATAAATGCATCCTCTGCGCCGCCTGCATTAAATTATGCCCGGAAGGGGCCAAAACCATCGGAGACGACGACTTTTTGGACGATTTGGCCATAATGGCCGCCGGCAACCTGGATCGCAAGGAACCGGACACTTTTCTGCCTTGAGTCCGCTTCCGGCTTTCCTTTTAGATCCCTCGCTTTTGCGCCTCCCTTTTTCCGCGACTTTTGGCGCAATATTTCGCCTTGGGAGAAAAAAGCGTTTCTTCTCTCCGGCCGCCTTTTATCGCTCCGAAAAAGACGGCTGAAGCGCCCCAAGGCGGCTGAATCTCTCCTAGAGACGGCCGGCTCTCCGCAAACTGCCGCTCAGGCCTTTAGGCCGAAAAACGTCGGCTTCGATTCCCTCGCCGCAAGGCCTCGTTCATTCAACTTTGACCTGAATTGTCCCCAAAATTCTGCCGCAAACATCAAAACATCAAAACATCAAAAAATCAAAAATTTATAATAAAAAAATTCCAAAAAATGTCGACTAGGAAATGAGCCGGCGTCCGAAAGGCGCGTTTAGCCAGGCAGTTTTTGGCCAATAAATGAAGTTATTTTGATTTATTGGTAATTTATGGACATTTCATCTTTTGCGTGAAAGAGGCTGAGTCAAAATTTTGTTTGACGGCTGAGGGAAACAAGTCCGTCTTTTTTTTGGTATTTGGCTGAGCCTTAAGCGGAGCGCCGCCTTAAGGCCAAACTTCCAAGCTGCCAAACTTCCTGGCTGGCCGACTTCCGGTTGGCTGACTTGGCCAAGAAAGAAGAGTCGCTTTGGCCGCAGCTTGGCGAAAAAAGCCGGCGAAAAGCCTTTGCCAGGGCCAGAGAGCAGGAGAGGCGGGCTCAAAAAAACGTGGGGGGAGGGCGATCAGGTGGGCTAAAAGGCGCAGCCATAGCCAGGCGATGTCGACGAACGACCTCGGATTGGCGGCTCGATGGTTCGTCAAATCCAGTGCGGCATGGCTTTCAGAGGTTCGGTTTTCGGGCGGTCGCCCTGGAAGGGCAAAGCGAAAAAAAAACGGGGCCCCTTTTGGAGGCCCCGTTTCAGTTGGCTTTACTTGAGGTTTCGGGCCAGGAATTCGGACATGTGTTCGACCTTGACTTTGCGGCCTCTCTTTTCTTCGCCGCCTCTGAGCTGCATGACGCAGCCGGGGCAGTCGGTGACGAGGGTCTCGGCCCCGGATTCCTCCACGCCCTGAAGCTTGTGGGCCAGAAGCTCTCCGGAGATCTCGGGGAACTTCATCGAATAAGTTCCGCCGAAGCCGCAACAGACGTCTTCCTCAGGCGAGACCACGTATTCGCCGGCTTCCCCCAAAAGTTCCCGCGGCTCCTTGGTGACGCCAAGACTGCGGCAGAGGTGGCAGGACGAGTGGTAGGCGACTTTGTCCCCGTTGTTGTTGAAATCGGCCGAACCGACGTTGAGGACGTTTTTCAAAAGCGAGCTGAAGTCAATGATCTTGTCCACAAAAGCCTTCGTCTGGCTTTCCAGGCCTTCTCCAGCCGTAAGCTCGGGATAATGCTCCTTCATGTGCGAGGCGCAGGAAGCGCACAGGGTCACGATGTGGTCCACGTCGGCCTCGTGGAAGGCTTTGACGTTGCTGACCGCAGTTTTTTTGGCCGCCTTGCGCTCGCCCATCATCTCCACCGGCAGGCCGCAGCAACTCTGCTCCATGGGGAAGACGACCTTGGCGCCTTTGGCCTTGAGGATTTTGACCGCCGCTTCGAGCTGCTCCGGATAGACGAAGTCCTGGGCGCAGCCGGAGAAGATGCCGATTTTGACGGAGCCCTGAGACACCTCGGGGGCCAGTTGCGGCCAGCGTTGGCGGAAGGACTTGGAGGCGATGGTCGGCAGGGCTCTGAAATCCTGATTTCCGGCGAAGATCGAGGGCAGATGGCGGACGTACTGGCCCGATTTCACGGGAAGCTGGGCGAACTTGCCGAATTTTAGAAGAGTGTGGAACAAAGAGCGGTTGGCTAGAACCGTTCCCAACAAGGAACTCGACAAGGGAGCTCCCTGCTCCTCGTTGAGACGAGCCCTGATTTCCAAAATGATGCCCGGCAAATCAATGCCGGCGGCGCAGACGTCCTTGCAGGCCTGGCAGCCAATGCAGTTCTGGACGAGGTTTTTGGCCCGATCGTGTCCATGGAAGAAGTAGGTCAGAATGAGACCGACCGCTCCGATGTAGACGTAGCCCATTTTGTGGCCGCCGACCAAGCGATAAACCGGACAGACGTTGGCGCAGGCGCCGCAGCGGACGCAACGCAGGACTTCCCCGCATTTCGGATCCTTCAAGAGATCGGTGCGGCCGTTGTCGACGAAGACGACGTGGTAGACCTTCTTCTTGTCCTCGGTCATTTCGCAGTTGGTGGAGCCGGTGATCCAGGAAACGTAGGTGGTGATGGCCTGGGCCGTGGCGTTTCGAGGCAGAACCTGAATGATGCGCAGGGCGTCGTGGATGCTGGGACACAACTTGTCTATGCCCGCCACCACCACGTGAACCCTAGGCAAGGTGGTGGTCAGTCGGCCGTTGCCTTCGTTCGTGCATATGCCGATGCTGCCGTTGGCGGCGATGGCGAAGTTGGCCCCGGATATGCCCATGTCCGCCGTGGAGAAATGGGCGCGGAGCTCCTGACGAGCCACTTTGACCAGTTTGCCGATGTCGCTGTCCTGCTCTTGACTGGTGGCCTTGGCGAACTCTTCGGCCACCTGATAGCGGGACAGGTGAATGGCCGGCATGACCATGTGCGTTGGCCCTTCATGGCGGAGCTGGATGATCCACTCGCCCAGATCCGTCTCTATCACCTGCAGGCCTTCGGCCTCCAGAGAATGGTTCAAGTGGATCTCTTCGGCCGTCATCGACTTGCTTTTGATGATTTTTTTGACGTCGTTGTCTTTGGCGATCTGGCAGATGATCTCGTTGGCGTCGGCCGCCGTCTTGGCCCGGTGGACGATCACGCCTTTCTTTTGGGCCTGCTCGCAGAACTGGGCGTACAGCTCTTCCAGACGGCCCATGGACTCGTCTTTCCCTGCGGCGATTTCGGCGATGAGCTCGCGCTCGTTCATGTCGGCGAAGATGGCCGTTCTGTTGGCTTTGTACTGGACGGCGAACTTGTCCAGAGTTTGACGCAGGAAGGAATCGTCCAGGGCCTCTTGAATTTGCGAATGATATGATTTCATAGTTTCCGCAGCCATGGTTATTCCTCCAATAAAATCACGTGCATGGCCAGGGGGCCGTGAACGCCTAAAGTAAGGACCCTCTCTATGTCGGCCGTGCGGCTGGGACCGGAGATGAAAGAGGTGTAGTTGTGCTCGCGGCCGAGAGCCTCGTTCAAAAAAGCCTCCGTTTCGTAGGAAGTCTTGAAGAGCTTCGATTTCGGGAGGACGATGAGACTGGTCTCGCAGATCATGGTGGCCAGCCGGTCGTCTTCTCTTTCGTTTTCGATTATCAAGGTGGCCGTTTCGGCGATGCCCATGGAGGCGATGGTCAAGGAGACGTCGACGCCGGCGAGATATTCGCGCAAACCAGAGCGAATCATCTCGAAGTTTTCGGCCTCGCCTTTTTTGGCCAGCTCGTCGTAGAGCTCCTGGCTCAAGGCCGGAGCGGCCAAGGTTTTGCGTCTTTCCCCCGTTGCGGGCTTAGGCGGCCCCCCCGTCGGGAGAAGCTTCCCGAACTCGGCCCTCTTAGTCGCCTCTATGGCGTAATCGACGGCGTTATGGATGTTTTCGACCGCGACCACTTCTATAGTGGCCGCTTTGGCTTTGGCCAAAAACAGATCTAGCGTTGCCGGATCAAGATTACCTGGCATGTTCCCTCCTCTGGTTATATGGATTTTGCCTTATAAAACTCAATTTAACGTGTCGGCGTAAAGTTCGGCCACGTGTTTGACTTCAACCTGGTCGTTGTTCTGAGACATGATGTCCATGAGCTGCATCATGCAGGCGGGGCAGCTTGTGGCCACCACTTCCGGAGAAACCTTGACGATGTTGTCCCGCTTGCTCTGACCGATTTGCTTGGAGAGGTCATAGTGAAAGAGGCTGAAGCTTCCCCCGAAGCCGCAACAGCTGTCCGCCATGGGCATCTCTTTGAAGGAAAGACCGGGAAGGCTCTTTAGGATGGCCCTGGGCTCCGCTGAGACTCCCAAACTTTTCTTCAAGTGGCAGGGGTCGTGGTAGGTCACTATTTTTCCTTCGTTCTGGGAGGGCTGAAAATCAACTTTCAGAACTTTGACCAAAAAAGCGGTGAGATCCATGGTTTGAGAATGAATTTTTTCGATTAAACTTTGATGTTCGGCGCTGAATCTGTCTTTGAAGCGATGCCAGTTCTCCTTGATGTTGGAGGCGCAAGTCGCGCAGGGAGTGACCAGATAGTCGAACGGCCGCTTTTTCAACGCCTCGAGGTTTCTTTTGGTCAGCTCGTCGAAAGCGGCCACGTCTCCGGAGGCCAGGACAGGTATGCCGCAACACACCAGTTCGTCGGTCGGACAGAATATCCCCGCTCCATGGTGACGAAGGATTTTCAGGCTGGCCTCGGCCAGGCCGGGAAAGACTTTGTCCGGCACGCACCCGGGAAACAAGGCGACCATGGGGCCGCCTCGTCCCGGTTCCATGACGGAGCCGTTGGCCGAGGCGAAGGTCTTGCCGGGCAGGCTGGGGATGTGACGACGGCCCAAAAAGGGGTTCAAAACCGCCGCCGTCGAAGTGCCGACCTTCTGATTGGCCCGCTTAAGGAACGGTTTCTGGAAGACGCTGGAGATTTTGACGAGAAAATTGAACAGCCCGGGTTTGGGCAGAATGAAGCGGAAAACCAGCTTCTTGATCGTTCCGAGGCCTTTGTAGCCGGCGACGATGGCTCTGGCCCGCAGGTAAATATCCATGATATTCACCCCGGACGGGCAGTTGGTCTCGCAGGAGCCGCAAAGCAGACACCTGTTCAAGCGCTCGTTGACGTTTTCGGCGTCGGCGGTGAGCTCATGGGCCAAATCTTCCAAGAGAGCGATTTTGCCGCGGGTCACGTCAGCTTCGCGAAAGGTGGCCCCGTAGACGGGGCAGACGGACTGGCAAAAGCCGCAACGCATGCAGGAGACCAGAAGGTCGTCGAGCTGCATCAGCATTTTGGCCAGCTCCGTCAGCGAGGAGGGGGAGTATTCGTTGCTCATGATTTCCCCCTACACTATTTTTTTGCCGGCGTTGAACAGATACTTGGGATCAAGAGCCCGGCGCAGGTTTTTGGAGAACTCGATGGTGGCCTTGTTGGTCTCTTTCTCCATCCATTTGGCTTTGGCGATGCCGATGCCGTGCTCTCCGGAGAGGGTGCCTTGGAGCTTCAAAGCCACGTCGAAGATCTCGTCCACCGCCTCTTCGACCCGGCGGTACTCTTCTTCGTCGCGCTTGTCGCAGAGAATGGTGGGATGGAGGTTGCCGTCGCCGGCGTGACCGAACGTGCCCATTTCCAGCTTGTATTTTTCGGCGATTCGATTCAGTTCCGAAACCATCTGCGGAATTTTGGAGCGCGGAACCGTGGCGTCTTCCAAGACCGTGGTGGGCCTGGCTCTGGCCAAGGACGGCAGAGCGTTGCGTCTGGCTTCCCAGATCTTGTTTTTCTCGTCGGCGTTCTGAGCGACCCTGATGTCGTTGGCTCCGCATTTGGTGCAGAGCGATTTGACTTTGGCGGCGTCTTCGTCGACTCCAGCCTGATGGCTGCCGTCCACTTCAATAAGCAAGATGGCCGCCGCTTCGGTGGGGAGTCCGATCTTGGAGTTCGCTTCCACCACTCTGATGCATTTTTGATCCAGAAACTCCAGAGTGCAGGGGAGGATATGGGCGGCGATGATGGCGGCGACCGTTTCCGAGGCGCCTTGAACCGTGTCATAGACGGCCATCATGGCCTGAGAGGCCTTGGGCGGAGGAACGAGCTTGAATATCAGCTTGGAGAAAACGCCTAAGGTTCCTTCCGAGCTTATCATCAAACCGCCGATGTTGTAGCCTGTCACGCATTTGACGGTTCTGGAGCCTGTTTTGACCAGTTCGCCGTTGTAGTCGAAGAACTCGACGCCCATCAAATAGTCTTTCGTGACTCCGTATTTGAGTCCTCTGAGGCCGCCGGCGTTCAAGGCGACGTTCCCGCCCAGAGTGGACACGGCCTGCGAGCCGGGATCCGGGGGATAAAAAAGTCCGGTGGCGGCGACCGCGTTGGCGAAGTTGGCCGTCAGCACGCCCGGCTCGACCACGGCGTAGAGGTCTTCCTGATTGATTTCCAAGATCTTGTTGAGCCGATTGGTCAGGATGACCAGACCGTCGCCGGGCTCCGGGATGACGGCGCCTGAGAGGTTCGTTCCGCTGCCCCTGACGGTGATGGGCAGACCGTTGTCGTAGGCCAGTTTGATGGTCCGGCCAAGGGTTTCTTCGGACGTCGGCATGACGACGAGGGCTGGCGTGACCGGCTTCAAGACGGCCGCGTCGTAAGCGTAGGCCAGCCTATCGGTCTCCTCGGTCAGGACGTTGTTCTCTCCCAAAAGGGTCTTGAACTCGAGTATTAAATTGGGACTTAGAGTCATATAGGCGCCTTTCTGAAAAAGTGGGCGAATATGCCGCCAGCGGCGGGAGGCGGCCGTTTGGACGACGTTTTGTCGGACGAGCCGCCTTGGGGTCTCTTTCATAATGTCGTCGGCGCGGCGGCGTCATATTGCCTATGTTTTGGTTTGCTTGGTTCGATTAGTTTGGTTCGCCAAAGGGGCGTCACGAAATGG
This sequence comes from Deltaproteobacteria bacterium, assembly GCA_031254895.1. GTDB lineage: Bacteria > Desulfobacterota > Desulfarculia > Adiutricales > Adiutricaceae > JAIRNQ01. The sequence goes on along the minus strand of JAIRTO010000043.1, from coordinate 3,979 downwards.
CTTAATGCTGTTCCGAAGGCGTCATCCTTCAACGACGGCCTAAAAACATGACGTCAACGTCAAGTTATTTTTTTGACGAACCCTAAGTTTGGTTCGCTTAGTTTGGCGGCAAAAAGGCGAAAAAGCAAGAGGCCAAAAAAAGACGAAAAAGTTTCGGAGCGTTCCCTTCGCGGGAACGCTCCGAAAGCAAGTTGTTTAGAAGACGGCGTACCCGCCGAACTGGATCAGCAGGAAGGCTATTATGCCGACGACTAGGCCATAGAGGAGGAAAGGCCAGAAGGTCTTTTTGATGATGTCGCCTTCGCGGTTGCTCAGACCGACGACGGTGCAGACGGCCACGATGTTGTGGATGCAGATCATGTTGCCCATGGCTCCGCCGGCGCCTTGCGCGGCGATCATGACCAGTTTGGGCAAGCCCAGCTGACCGGCCATATCCCACTGGAACAGGCCGAACAGCATGTCGGAGACCGTGTTGGAGCCGGTGATGAAGGCCCCCAAGCCGCCGACGAAGGAGGCGAACATGGGCCAGGCGCTGCCGATGAAGGCGGCCATGGTCTTGGCCATGGCCAGAGGCATGGAATCAACGGCGCCGGATACGGCGCCGGCCGTCACGGCCACGGTTCCGCCGGAGCCCTGGAATATCTTGACCAGAGCCACCGAGGCGATGAGAGAAATGGTCGGCGCCTTCATCTTGCGAAGGGTGTCCATCCAAGCTTTGGAAGCTTTGGGGCCGGGTATCTTGTGCATGAAGATGGTCAGGAGGGCCACGAGCATGAAGGGCACGGTGCCGGGCAGATAGAGCAGCTGCAGCCTTTCGGTGATGCCCGTGTAGCCGAGGATGTTGGTGAAGCCCAGGACGCCGTGGCTGCCGAGCCAGCCTTTGAGGCCCCAGCTGTCGACACGGGTGACGACGAGAATGGCGCCGATCAAGACGTAAGGGAACCAAGCCATGAACTGGCTCATGTGAGGTTTGAAATCAGTTTTGCCGGCGAAGTCGATGGTGCCGGTCCAGGATTTGTCCCATTTCTCGTGGGAACCGAAGGTCCAGACGTCCTTGGGGACGCAGATGCCTTTCTTGGCGCAGGCGACGATGATGATGAGGCCGATGAGGCCGCCCAAAAGGGAGGGCAGCTCGGGACCGACCAGCCAGGCCAGGGCGAGGTAGGGAATCAGGAAGGCCACGGCGGAGAGAACGGCGAATTTCCAGCAAGCGAAGCCTTCTTTCCAGGAACGGGTCGGGCCGAAGAATCTGGTGATGAAGCCTAGCATGAAGACGCCGATGATGATGGCCATGGGACCGTGAAATAGAGTCACGGTCTCGCCGATGTTCTTCATGAAGCCGTCGTAGGACTCGATGGAGCCGGAGGCCACGGCTCCCTCGATGACTTGCCTGATGGAGGCTCCGAAGCCGACCAGAACAGGCGTGCCCACCGCCCCGAAGGTCACCGGGAAGGAGTTGAAGGTCAGACAGAGCACGGCCGCCGCCATCGGCGGAAAGCCCAGAGACAACAGCAGAGGCGCCGCCAGAGCCGCCGGGGTGCCGAAGCCGGCTGCGCCTTCGATGAAGGCTCCGTACAGGTAGCCGATGATGATGCCCTGGATGCGCATGTCGCGGCTGACGCCCTGCATGCCGTACTGAATGGTCTCCATGCCTCCGGAATACTGGAGGGTGTGGAGGATCAGCAAGGCGCCGAAGACGATGATGAGAACTCCCACGGCGCTGACGACGCCTTGAAGACTAAGGGCGATGACGTATTTGAACGGCAGGCCCCAGACGGCCAAGGCTATGATGACGCAGGCGAGCCAGGACAGGGGCATGGCTTTCATGGCGCCCATCCGGAGGCCCACCATCAGCACCAAAGCCACTAAGATGGGTATCAAGGCCAAAAATGCAAGAGCTGTAGTCGACATAGAAACTCCTTTTGCTCTTAATGAAAGCGACCATTATCCGGACAGGTTTGGAAAGGTTGACCAAGGGCCTGTCTGGAGCGCTTGATGGATGAAAGACCTATAGAGACCTCTTTACAAAGAAACAAAGAGCGCTAAGAAACAAAGAAGCGAAACTAAAGAGAATAAATAATTGGAAATGACTTTGCCGGCGACGAAAAAACGTGGCTAAGGCGCCGAGTCGGAGACTCCTATAGCCCAAAACGGCAGACGTCCTATAGCCGGAGCAGGAAAAATCAGACCAAAAAAAACAATATTTGGTCTAATTTTGACGATGCAATAATTCTGGCCGATGTAATCCGTCGACTGGCGACAGACCAAAGAAAAAAATTGCGCTATTGAGATGTTAAAATTAGGCGATAAAAACAGAAACAGAAACTGGCGGAAACGAAGACCAAAAAAACGATTCGCTGATTTGAAGCTTTTCGCGGTTCAACGCGGATGCTTTTTCTGCGTTGCGCTGGTCTTTATGTTTAGAAGGGTTTCGTTTCCGCTCAAAACGCGGCGAAAAGGCCGCAGGTCATCTTCGACCAGAAATCCGGGAAATTGGTATTTTATTTTTTATGCAAAATAAGGGTTAACGGCCGGGCAAGCGTCGCAGGCTCCGCCGTCAACAATAAAAGTCAATTTCTCTTTTCAGTCAAAAAATCAATTGGAATGTCAGTAAATATATTTTGCCATATCTGCAAAAATAAAACAAGAGATATGTTTTGGTTTTTACAAAGAAAGGCAAACATGCCAAAAAAACTTGACAAATATCGCCCCTTTTGGGGTTTTTTCGGGGGAGGGCCATTGCGACGCCAGTTCAGGACTTTAGGGGCCGTCACGAAATAACTTGCCATTATTCCGAAGGCGTTTTCCTTCGACAACAGCATAAAAGCATGACATCAACACTAAGTCATTTTTTAACAAGCCCTTACGTTGGCCGTCATTTCCTTCGCCATAGTCCGAGAAGGCGATTGGCGACGCGTCGGCGTCAGTTCTGGCCAGGCCATCGCCGGGGGCGGCGACGACGGCCCGCGTCGACTAGGCGATTGTTCAAGCCGGCCAGGCAAATCGGCCAGGCAAACAGGGCAGCCAAATCGGGCCAGCAAATCGGGCCAGCAAATCGAGCAGGCAAACGGGGCAGGCAAACGGGGCAGGCTAGTTTTGAAATGGACAGCTCTATTTGGCCATTTTTTATCTAAAAGCTGTCCAGAATCTCAAAACCCGACAATAGTCTCCAACAATATTTCATCAACAATTTTTTTTGCCGAAAACTGGCCGATATTGAAGAACTGGTTTGTTTGTCCCGCCAGTTTTCCTCCTTCCCTCGCTCTTCGCCTGGCCTGGCTGAAACTGACTGCATTTCTATAGCGGTTCCCAAATTCTGGACCGCATATTGTTCATGATGTGATAATATACCCCCTACAACGCCGCTAAATATTGTGGTTGGGATTTTTTTCCTTTTTTCGGTAACGGCGAAAGCCGCCCGGCAGCTATGGAGACTCGCATGAAAGCCGTCAAGTTTTTGCTCATCGTTCTTTGCGCCTTGTCGCTTTGCGCCTTGTCGCTTTGCGCCTTGTCGCTTTGCGCCTTGGGCGCCGCAGAACCGTCCTTCAGTCAAGACGCGTCGACCGGCTCCACGGGCATGACCGACGGGGCGGGCGATTCGGCTCGGAGTTCCATGACGGCTCAGTCTTCGGCGTCGAGCGGGAACGGCGAAATCACTGCGGTTTTCGACAACGCCGATTTCAATTTTCCGGTGGTCTGGTCCGGCGCCGAGTGGAAAGTGACTGGCGATCGCCATTTGAAGAGCACGGCCACGCTTACCGCAGTCTTCAAGGATGAGGCCGGGCAGGTTCTGACGCCGACGCCTGGTGCGGTGGCCTGGTCGGTGGAGATCGCGCAAAACCCCGCCGCGCCGTGGTGGCTGAAGTCTTCCGCCTCTCTCAGCGGTCTGACCTGGGAGGACACGACGGCCTCCGGTTGGGATTCCTCCTGGTCTGCGGATTCGGCGGAAGGGACGCCTCCGACCGGAGACGTCGCCGAA
>JAIRTO010000015.1 GCA_031254895.1 Deltaproteobacteria bacterium | reverse complement strand
CAAGCTCATCGAACTGGTTCTGGAGAGCGAAGACGTCCGGCAAGCCGAAAAGACGGCCGACGAATGGGCCGACAAGCTCCTTTCCAACCCCAATATGGAAAACTACTCCCTCACTCTGGAGCCCATCTCGTGAAAGCAGCAGTCGTCGTCTTTCCCGGCTCCAACTGCGACCAGGACAACATCCGCTCCTGGCTGGCCGTCACCGGTCAAAAGGCCGATCTGGTCTGGCACAAGCAGACGAGCCTCCCCAACTACGATCTGATCATAATCCCCGGCGGCTTTTCCTTCGGCGATTATTTGAGGTGCGGGGCCATCGCCCGCTTTTCGCCCATCATGTCCGAAGTGATTCGCCAGGCCGGCCAAGGCCGTCTCGTTTTGGGGATCTGCAACGGCTTTCAGATACTGACGGAAGCCGGTCTCCTGCCCGGAGCCTTAAATCGCAACAAGAACCTCAAATACATCTGCGGCGACGTCCATCTGCGGGTCGAAAACGACAAAACGGCCTTCACTTCGAAGTACAAGACCGGACAGGTTCTGACGATGCCCATTTCTCACGGCGAAGGCGGTTACAGCCTCCATCCGCGCGAACTGAAAAAACTTCAAGACGCCGGTCAGGTGGTCTTTCGCTACTGCGCTCCCGACGGAACAGTTTCTCCGGAAGACGCCCCCAACGGCTCTCTGGACAACATCGCCGGCATCGTCAACCGCCAAGGCAACGTTCTGGGCATGATGCCCCATCCAGAAAGACTGGCCGAGGAAGAGCTGGGAGGGACCGACGGACGGCCTCTCTTCGTCTCCGTCCTCCAAGCCGTCATCGGAGGCTGCTGATTTTGACCGAAAGCCCCAAGCCCTGGCTGGAACACGGACTGACCAGGGAAGAACATGAACAAATACTCGAACTCATGGGCCGTCAGCCCAATTACCTGGAATTGGCCTTGTTCGGCGTCATGTGGTCCGAGCACTGCGGCTATAAAAATTCTAAGGCTCAACTGCGCAAATTTCCGACGGACGGCCCCCAAGTCCTTCAAGGTCCGGGAGAGAACGCCGGCGTCGTTTCCTTAGGAGACGGCCTGGCCGCCGCCTTCAAGATGGAGAGCCACAATCACCCTTCGGCCATAGAGCCCTATCAGGGGGCGGCCACCGGGGTCGGCGGCATCATCCGCGACATTTTCGCCATGGGGGCCAGGCCCATAGCCTCCCTCAACAGCCTTCGCTTCGGCGACGTCGCCGACAAAAGGGTCAAACGTCTCCTCAACGGCGTCGTGGCCGGCATAGGCGGTTACGGCAACTGCATGGGCATTCCGACCGTCGGCGGAGACTTGTACTTTCATCCGTCCTACCAGGGCAATCCCCTGGTCAACGCCATGTGCCTCGGCTTGATGAAGGCCGACAAAATCTACAAGGGCCAGGCGGCCGGCGAAGGCAACATCGTCATGCTGGTCGGGGCCAGAACCGGCCGAGACGGCATAAAAGGGGCCAGCTTCGCTTCGGAAGAGCTCTCCGATCAGGATCACGACAAGAGGCCCAACGTTCAGGTGGGCGATCCGTTCATGGAAAAGCTTCTGTTGGAAGCCACTTTGGAAATTCTGGAGGCGGATTTGGTCGTCGGCCTGCAAGACCTCGGCGCCGCCGGCTTGACCTCTTCCGGAGCCGAGATGGCCGGCCGAGCCGGCAGCGGCCTGTATCTGGATTTGGATCTGGTGCCTTTGCGGGAAGAAGGCCTTCTGGACTGGGAAATCATGCTCTCCGAATCTCAGGAGAGAATGCTTCTGGTCGTCGAGCCGGCCAAAGTCGAAGCCATCCGAGCCGTCTTCGACAAGTGGGATCTCACGGCCGTGGCCGTCGGCCAGGTGACTTCCGACGGGATGTTCGCCGTCAGACGGGGCGAGCGGATCCTGGCCCAGGTTCCGGCGGAATTTCTGACCGACCGGGTGCCCGTCTACCAACGGCCCCAGAAAGAGCCGGCTTATTTCAGCCAGAAAAAAAACGCCGACTTTTCCGCTCTTCTGGGCGGCCAAAATTGGGGCGAACTTCTGACCAAGCTTATGGAGTCCCCCAACCTGTGCAGCCGTCGCTGGGTTTATGAGCAGTACGACCATATGGTCGGCTTGAACACGATCATCCGCCCCGGCGGCGACGCCGCTCTTCTGCGTCTGCCCGGCAGCCGAAAGGGCTTGGCCTTGAGTTCCGACTGCAACAGCCGCTACGTCCACCTGAATCCCCGCCTGGGCGGAGCCATAGCCGTGGCCGAAGCGGCCTTGAACTGCGCCGTTGTCGGCGCCAAACCCCTGGCCTTGACCAATTGCCTCAACTTCGGCAACCCGGAAAACCCGGAGATTTATTGGCAGTTCGTTCAGGCCACCGACGGCCTGGCCGAGGCGGCTCGGGCTCTGGGAACTCCCGTGACCGGCGGCAACGTCAGCTTCTACAACGAATACGACGGGCAAGCCATCTACCCGACCCCGACCATAGGCATGGTCGGACTCATCGAGAACGTCGACGACCGAATCACTCATTTTTTCAAGGCGCCCGGCCATCTGATCGCGCTCGTCGGCCGCTCCCTCGAAGAGCTCGGGGCCTCGGAAGCGCACTACCTTCTGACTGGCCGGGAAGAAGGGGAAGTCCCGTCTCTCGATCTGGATCTGGCGGCCCGCCTCAACGATTTTCTGGTCGAAGCGGCCTCCAAAAAGCTTCTCTCTTCGGCCCACGACGCGGCCGAGGGCGGACTGGCCGTCGCTCTGGCCGAGTGTTGCCTGCCGCTGGCCTTGGGGGCCGACGTCGTCCTGGAGGACTCTCTCTCGGCGGCGGCCGCGTTTTTCGGCGAGAGCCAATCCAGAGCCGTGATCTCTCTGGTTCCGGAAAACCTCGAGGCAATAGTCTCTTTGCTGAATTCTAAAAACCTCCCCTTTTCCGTCCTGGGCAAAACGACCGACCATGATCTCATTTCGCTCAAGCACGGCGAGGATGTTCTGCAAGTCCCGGTAAACGTCCTAATCAAGGCGTGGACAGAGGCCCTCCCCAGAGCGGCCGCCCTGTAGGGCCGCCTGAAAAGGTCAAAAAATGAGCTCCGTCTCGGAAAGCAGTCGTCTGACTGAAAATAGTCGTTCCGAGCCGACGTTTAGTCGGCCCGACGACGCCTGTCGCCTCAAAAACTCCTGTCTCGGCTCCGGCTGCGGCTCTTCGGAGCCTCAGGGCTGTCCGAGCTTGTCGGCTTCGCGCGCGGGGCCAACCGGGCGCGTAGCACGGTTGACCGCCCGGCCAATCGTCTGGCCTACTCATCGGCCCATCGCCAGGTCAACCGACAAGCCAACCGCCAGGTCAACTAATCGGTCAATCGACAGGCCAATCGACAGGTCATTAGATCAGCCAACCGCCAGGTCAACTGATCGGTCAACAGCCAGGTTAACTGATCGGTCAACTGATTGGCCAGTCGCCAGATCAACCGACCGACCAGTCGCCAGATCAATCGACAGGCCAATCGACCAATTGGCCCGTCACGGGTCTTCCCAAACTTGGCCCGATGCTGCGCCCATGGCTTGGTCCGACGCTTCGCCCGGCGCTTCACTCAATGCTTCGCCCAATGCTTCGCTCAATGCCTCGCTCGACGCATCGCTCGACGCATCGCCTAAAATTTCGTCTTCTCCCTTTGGAGACTTGAACGACTGCGCGGCCGGAGCGTTCTTGACGGACGCTCGGCCGACGGAGAGCTACTCGCCCCATCGCTGGCATGAAGAGTGCGGGGTCGTCGGCCTGTGGCTCCCGTCCGACGACATATCCGATCTCTGCTATATGGGGCTTTTCGCCCTCCAGCATCGCGGCCAGGAAAGCGCCGGCATCTCGGTGACCGACGGTCTGCACATCGACACGGTCAAGGGGATGGGCCTCCTGACCGAAGTTTTTAGAAACCGTCGCCCGCTCCTCAAAGGCCACTCGGCCATTGGTCACGTGCGCTACTCCACTCACGGCGGCAGCGTCACCTGCAACGTCCAGCCGATTTTCGCCTATTCGCGGGGCGGCTTCGTGGGCGTGGCCCACAACGGCAACCTGACCAACTCGGAAGAAATCAAGTCTCGGATGATGGCCGAAGGCTGCCAGTTTCAAACCACTTCCGACACCGAAGTCATTCTGAACATGATCGCCACCAGCCAGAGGGACGACGTCGAAGAGACCATCGCCGGAGTCCTCCGCCAGCTGACCGGCTCCTACAGTCTGGTCGTCCTCCTGCCCGACCGTTTGATCGCCGTTCGCGACCCCCGGGGCTATCGCCCCCTTTGTCTGGGCAAAATCAAAACCGGCGGTTGGATGGTGGCCTCGGAAAGCTGCGCCTTGGACGCCGTCCAAGCCGAATTCGTGAGGGACGTCAAACCGGGAGAGATCCTGACCATCAATGGCCAGGGCACGAGAAGCCGCATCTTCGACCAGGCGGAAAAACTCTCCTTCTGCGTTTTTGAGCATATCTATTTCGCCCGTCCGGACAGCTATTTGGACGGTCTCAGCGTCTGGCGCAGCCGATTCGAAATGGGTCGTCAGCTGGCCAGGGAGTTTTCCGGCCGCGAGGCGGACATAGTCATCCCCGTGCCCGACACCGGCATAACCGCCGCTTTGGGGTTCAGCAAAGAAAGCGGCCTGCCCTATCTGGAAGGTCTGATAAAAAACCGCTATGTCGGCCGCAGCTTCATCATGCCCCAACAGAACAGCCGCGAAAGCACGGTGGAAATGAAGCTCAACCCGGTCAGAGCCAACCTGGAGGGCCAGAGAGTCGTTCTAATCGACGACTCCATCGTCCGCGGCACGACCAGCGCCCGCATCGTCTCTCTGGTCCGCCGCGCCGGGGCCAAGGAAGTGCATATGTGCATTTCTTCCCCGCCCATCACGCAGTCCTGCAATTACGGCATAGACACCTCCATCCGCAAGGAGCTGATCGCTTCGACCATGTCCGTGCAAGAAATAGGGGCGAGACTGGGCGTGGACAGCTTGCTGTATTTGTCGGAACAAGGGCTCCTCAATTCAGTGAGCGACCCGGAAGACAGCCGCAACTGTCTGGAGTGCTTTCACTGAGCCCTGATCTGGAGCGAAACCTTATTCCTGCAAGACGGCCCTTCTGGCGCTCCGCGCCAAAAAAAAGCTTTTGTC
>JAIRTO010000013.1 GCA_031254895.1 Deltaproteobacteria bacterium | reverse complement strand
TCTATTCGCCTGCTTAATTCGTCGGTTTTTTCGTCTCCTTTTTTGCTGGCTCTTTTCGCCTATTCCACGCAAATAATTTTCCTCATTTAATTTGTAAGGCCAAGCTCAATCATGAACTTGCCCCGAAAATTCGCGTTTTTTCGAACACGCCTAAAATTTGAGGCCCTTTTGGAGAGACGCGAAAGGGAGGCCCCTGAAATCCGTTTCCTTGGCCTCAGCCGCCAGGCGGCGGCTTTCAGACGGTTCCGCTCCATTTCGCGTATTGAAAAGCCGTTCTGCGGTTATGGTCGCTCACGCCGTCGCGGACGTAGATTACGCCGCATTTCTTGAAGCCGTTTTTCAAAAGAACCGCTTGCATTAGCGCATTGTCGGCGTGAGTGTCTATCCTGACGTTGTCGGTCTGTTCCAGACAGAAGTCGAGGCAGGCTTTGAAGACTCCCTGGCGTTCGCCGTTGCTGGCGATTCGGTGAATGGCTCCGTAGGGTTCGTCGTTCAGCCACGCCCCGTCCTCAATCTCGACGTAGGTGGGATCCACGCCGAGCATGAACGCGAAGACTCCGCAGATTCTCTCTTTGATCGTCATCACGAACAGTCGTTCCTTTTCGACGTCCTCTTTGAGCAAATCAGGCCACGGATAACCGCCGCTCCATTGAGTGGGATTGCCGTTCAGCTCCATTTGCCGGCGGGCGCCATCATAAACGAGCTTTATCGTCGGCAAGTCTTCGGCCGTCGCGGTTCTAATGAGGAAGCCTTCGATGAAGGCCATTTTCGGCTCGCAGTCGAGCCCGTTTTTTCGGCACCAAAGACGCAGGCGTTCGAGAATCGCGTTCGTTTGGTAGTCATGCCAATCGTCAAGAAGATCGCCGAGATCGACGGCGTCGCGGAAATGCTTGTACGGCCGATCGCCGCGAAGCGCGCGCAGCAATGCGTCCGCCTTTCGCTCGTCGGGTTGGGCTTCGGCGAAATCTTGCATTATGCCGAAATCCCCCAGTTCGTGTTTAGTGGGAACGGCGAAGACAAATTCGGGATCATAGCGATCCGCGAACTCTTTGGCTTCGTCCATCTCCTCCCGTTCGTCAGGGGAGATTTCTATGTCGTCGTCTTCCAGCTCGTGCCCAAAGTACTCGCCGAAGGCGGAGATTAGCTTCTTTCTAAAACAGCATGTCTGGCCGTCGCGGGCGTCCACGAAACAGCGACAGTCGTAGTCTATAGTCATTATCTTGAAAGCGGTGACGAGTTCGATCAGATTTACGGGCTTCATATGGCGAATCTCCGAAAAAAGCTTCGCGCCAAAAACGGTCGGCGAGCATCCTTCAGGTCGGCCAACTGAAAAAGTCGGCCAGGCGAAAAGTCGATCAAGCTGAAAGTCGATCAAGCGAAAAGTTGGGCAAGCGCAAAGACGGGAACGTCTTCCGAAGGAGGAATCGATCTGTCGGCCGTCAAAAACTCCTTCAAAACCTTTCCGAAAGGGGCGGCTTGGCTCATCTCTTCGGCCACAAGTATACCTTAGATTGGCTCCCATGTCGTCGACGTTTCCTTGCTCGCGAGCCAGCGAGCGAGAAAGGAAACATCGATGGCCTCGAAAGGAGAGCGCCCAAAGGGCGCCTTTTTGCTTTTCGGGCCCGGCGATTCGGTCGTCCCGACCTTTTCATTTTTTTTCATCGTCAGCGGAGAAAGGCGTCCTCAAGGGGCGAGAATTGGCGAATGACGAAGGACGATTTAGGAATATTCACAAAGGTATACGAATGAAATAGCCTAAATTTTGAATGATAAATTATTATTAATTGAAAAAAAATAATAATTTATTTACAATGACCTCGTTGACCGCATTCTGACAAACGACCTGGAATTGCTGGCTGAAGGCGTCCGTCGCCAAAATGGCCCGGAGGGCCGACTGGCCTCGGCGACCCTCAAGGCGGTCGACGCGGTCGACGCTGTCGGCGCGGTCGCCATTTCGCCAGTTTTTTCGTTCGCCAGGGCCGACTTTCGTCATAGGCCCATATTTTCGGCTTTCTCGCCAAGACAAGCCGTTCCGTTTCCGAGGAGAAAGATGAAAATAAAGCAAATACGCGTCTCCCCCCTTTTTATGACTTTCAAGGAGCCGTACCATTGGCACGGCCGCATCGATTACGGGACCACGATCATATTGTTTCAAGTGGAGACGGAGCAGGGGAAGATCGGCGTCGGCGAGTCCACTTCGTCCTTGAACGCCGCCGGCAGCCTCGGGCTTTTGGCCAACATAATCCCGCCCCTGATCGGTCAGCCTCTCGCCGACATCGATCGTCTCGTCAGCCGGTCGCGTTATTTGGGTCTCATCAACGACGCCATAAGGATGCCCAATCTATTGCTGGCCGGTCTGGAGATGGCCATGTGGGACGCTTTGGCCCAGACGGCCGGTTTGCCCCTATATCAGCTGTGGGGCGGAGCCAGTCGGGAACACGTCGATTACTTCGGCTTCGTCCAGGGGGACGAAGCCGAAGAACTGGTTCGTTCGGCCAAGGAACTGGTCAAGAGCGGCCACAGGGTCATTTACATGAAAGTTGGCCGGGGCGAAAAAAGCGACCTGAAAAACGTCCAAGCCGTCAGGAAGGCCATAGGTTCCGACTTGAAGCTGAGACTGGACGCCAACGAGAGTTGGGACGTCTTTACGGCCAAAAACATGATCAAAAAGCTGGCTCAGTTCGACATAGAGTTCATCGAGCAGCCGGTCGAATGCCGCTCGCTGTCGGCTTTGAAGGAAGTCAAGGATTTCAGTCCCGTGCCCATCGCCGTCGATCAGGGAGCCTATAGTCTGGAAGAGGTTTTTGAAGTCTGCTCTCGTCGGCTGGCCGACGTGCTGGTTCTCTCCCCTCACGAGACCGGCGGCGCGACGAATTTCAAGAAAGCGGCGGCCATAGGCGAAGCGGCCAAGCTCCCCGTCTGTCTGCACGGTCAGTTCACCACCAGGATCACGGACTTTTTCCATCACCACCTGGCCGCGACCTTGCCGAATCTGACCGACGGGAACCAGATCATGGGTCATCTGTTGACGGAAGATCTGCTCAAAAGCCCCACTCTGGCCCTGACTGAAGGACGTCTGGGGCTGCCTTTCCAGCCCGGGCTGGGGGTCGTCTTGAATGAAGAGGTCATCAAGAAGGCCAGCGAAAGATACGCCCAATATCTGGGCGGAAACGTCAAAGACATGGATTTCGTCTACACCTACGAATGAGACCTCGTCATTTGTCGGCGAATGGGGCTAGGCCTCCTTGGCCGGAGCCTTTTTCGGGGGCGGAAGCGGACGATCCCAAAAGCCTCTCCGTCTTTCGCCCCGACCGGCTCTTGTTTCGACGCCAAAGCCCTCTGGCGGCGCCAAGCTTTTGTCGGCTTCTTATTTTGTAGCATTGAAAAAGGCTTTTTTCGACCCGGCGGCGAGAAGCTGCGTAAAGATTTACGCAAGAGAAGGAAGGATGAGGCGATGGAAAAAAAGAACGTCATCGAAGCTCTGAAGGACGCGTATGCCGGTCTTACGCCGACGCTTCAGCGGCTGGCTTCCTATATCATCAACAACCATAAGGAAGCCGCTTTTTTGAATTCCATGACCTTGACCCGTCGGGCGGGGGTCAGCAACGGAACCGTGACCCGGCTGAGCTGCGCCCTCCGCATGAGCGGTTTTGTCGAACTCCGGCAGGCCTTGCAGGACTACGCCAAAACGATGATGTCCTTGCCCAGAAGCGACCGTTTGCGCGAAGACGGCTTCATTTTGAAAGAGGTCGCGGCGTTGGAGAAAAACGCCATAGACGAGATGGTCGAAAGCGTTTCCGAAGCCGATTTCCTTTTGGCCGCCGACATCCTGCACGAGGCCAAAACCGTCGACGTCGTCGGCGCTCACTACAACTACCCTCCAGCCGCCTATGCGGGATATTATCTCAAATCCCTCAAACCCCTGGTCAGGATCGTCGACCGAGCGGACATTTTCGCTTTTTCCCCCGCCCCGGATCCGGGCTCAGCCGTTCTGGCCGTGGGCACGGCCAGATACCCCCGCGAGACTTGGAAAATCCTAAAACTTTACAAAGACGAGAACGCGAAAATAGTTCTCATCTCCGACTCCAACGTGTCTCCCTACAATTCGCTGGCCGACGTGGTTCTGACCTCGCCGATGAAATACATGTCCTTCATGGATCCTTACTCCGGCGTCATGACTCTGATCCATTCTCTCCTTAACGCCTTGTTTTTGAGAAGCGAGGACGTCTACAAGCCGGCCATCGAGAAATACGCCGAGTTCATGAAAACCGTCGACATGAACCTCGACGATAGGGATCCCATCGTCGACATCAGAAGGTGACGGCGCCTGTCGACTAAATCGGCTTTCTCAATCTTCTCCGCCGCGTTCCATAAAAGAGTCGGAGCATTCGGCGGGCGCGCGTCAGGGGAGCGGAATTTCCGCCTGGACGACGCCGCCCTGGCGGGTGAAGTCGCGCGTGATTCCGTCGCGTTCGGCGGCGAGGAACCGTATCCCGGCGTTATCGAAAAGGCGGCCCTTCTTGCTTTCGGCGAGGCGCTAACCATCCGTTTGTCGCCATCCGTTCGTCGATGGCGACAAACGCGCTGCGGCAACGGCGATGTCGACGATTCTGCGTCTTAACGACATCGTCGTTTCGCCTCGGCAAGAGGAACTTGTCGTCCGCTTGCCCTCAGCCGCGTTTGACGGTCGCTTGTCTTCCGTCGCTTGTCTTCCGTCGCTTCTCTTGGGCAGCTTCCCTATAGCCGCTTTTTTTCGGCATCTCCTCTTCAGCCGCTTCCCTTCGGCTTCATCTCATATGTCGCTTTCCTTTAGCCGTTTCTCTTCTGTCGCTTCTCTCTCCTCGTCTGCGGCTTCTTTTCTTTCGTTTCCCTTTAGCCGTTCATCATCGGCGTCTTCTCTTCGTTCGCCTTTATTTGGCCAAAAATCCGCCTATGGACTTTAGGCTTTTCGGAAAGAGCCCTGGTCGTCACTTTTTCGGCGTAACTTCGGGGCTCGCCGAGCCAAACATTCAGGAATCGGTCAAAAGCTCCGACGGGATCAAAGCCTTGTCCTGATTCAGCTTCAGTCTTTTCATCCGGTGAAAGAGGTTCTGCCTGGTCAGGCCCAAAAGTCTGGCTGCTTCGGAGCGGTTGCCGCCCGCGACTTGAAGGGCCTTTCGGATGTGCCCTATTTCCAGCTTGACCAGCTCTTCCTGCAAAGGATTGACGGCGTCGTCCGGCGCATTTTTTTTGATTTCCGGCTCGAGCACGGAAAAAGAATCGGCTTCGGTCAAGTTTTTGGCCTTTTTGGACAGAAAGCGTCTCAGATGAGCAGTCTGGATGTGGGCCAAGCCCAAGGTGCGCCTTTTGTACGGGTCGTTGATGGCGAAGTTCATGCACGTTTCGATGACGTGCTCCAGCTCTCTGACGTTGCCGGGCCAGTCGTAGTTGCGCATGATCTCGATGAACTCCGGCTCCACCGAATTTATCCGGCCTTGGAGCTTCCGGTTGCATATTTTTATGAAATTGGCGATCAGGCCCGTTATGTCTTCGCTTCTGTATCTCAAAGGCGGAATTTCCAGAAAGATGACCGCGAGCCGAAAATACAGATCCTGCCGCAAATGGCCGTTTTTCAGGGCCATTTCCGGCTTCTGGTTGATGGAGCTGATGATTTTCAGATCCACGCTCTTTTCGGTGGAGCCGCCGATGCGCCTTATCTTCTTCTCCTGAATGACCCTCAGAAGCTTGGCCTGCAGATTCATGGGCATGGCGTGTATTTCATCCAGAAATATGGTGCCTCCCGAACTCACCTCGAAAAGACCGGCTCTGTCCATGGCCCCGGTGAAGGCGCCTTTGACCGTCCCGAACAAAATGCCTTCCAGCAAAGTTTCCGGAATGGCGGCGCAGTTGATCGGACAAAACTGCTTGATTCGTCTGACGCTGTTGTTGTGGATGGCTTGAGCGAAGAGCTCCTTGCCCGTTCCGGTCTCTCCGCAGATCATGACCGAGGAGGTCGTCTGGGCTCCTATCTTGGCCGTCTCCAGAGCCGCCTTGAAGACCGAGCTCTCGCCCACCAAAGAGGCCATGGTGTGCACCGCCCCGGTGTCGGACACCTTCTCGTTGGGCAAGCTGTGCCCATAGGGATGTCTGGCGTAGTTGCGGGCCGTCTTTTCCAAACTTTCCGTAAGCGAGGAATATTCGAGGGTGTAGCAAATCGCGCCTTCCATTTCCCGACCGGCCATTAAGGGATAGGCGTGGCACATGGCGTTGACCCTGTTGCCGTTCCGGGCTTGATAATACAGAGCCGCGTCGGAGACGGGCTTCCCGCTGGCGAGGCAGCGCAAGCTGACGCTGGTTGCGTGGGTCAGATTGTAGATTTCGGTCAAATGCTTGCCGACGACCTCTTCCGGATCGAGTCCGTCCAGAATGCCCATGACTTTGTTGTAGTAGATCATGACGCCGCTGGCGTTGACGATTAGAACGCCTTCATGGTGATTGTCGAAAAGCGTCTCCACGGCCTTCCGCGAGGCCGAATGGAAAGGCCAGTCCATTTTTTTCATGATTATGCCTCGGCTATTCGCCCAAAAAGCCCCTTGGCTTGGAAGGGCGGGATTAGTATTTCTAGCGCCGTTCGATCTCTCGGCTTGGCTGACCTAAGCTGGCCTAAGTTTGGCCAGGCTGGCGATCCTAAGCGATCCTAAGCGATCCTAAGCCGTCCAAAGCCGACCAGAGTCGTCCAAAGCCGGCCAAAGCGAACCTGACCGGTCTTTGCCGCAACCCCAATTCTTTCGGCAGACGAACGAGAGCGATCGCTCAAAAACAAAACAAAATCGTTAGATCATTCGGAGTCTTGGCCGAAGACCAGCCAATTTGGCCGACGTCGTTTCGCTTTTTGGCGTCAAGAACGGGCGGCCGCCGAGAAGATCCGAAAAAATCTTTGCCGTCGTCAGCCGGCCAAGGTTCAAACGGCCGAAAGGACATTTTTTTTTGGCCGTCTCGAAAGAACCGGGACAAGATTTTGTAAAATTAATTTTACAAAAATGGTCCTTTTCGCCTCTTTCGTCAAATATATTTTACCATTTTGTAAAATATTTTTGCCGGAAAGTCAAAGAGCCTGTTCGCCCCCTTCCTCGTCCCGCCTTGGCCCTTTCTCCCCAACATTAATCTACGATTGACTTTTCAGGGTTTTGGAGATCTGACCGAGAGGGGTCGGCCCGGTCTTTGCTATGTAGAAAATGCATAAATCAGACCGGGACCCGGATTATGCGGCGCCAGTTTTTGGGCGCTCCGCATAAGCCGCCATATAACAGCTGTTCGTCAACTCCTTTCGCCTGTGACTTTCAATTTTGGGGGTTTTGCATGACCGTAGAGAAAAACAAATATTTTGATCCCCTCATCACCTACGTCAGCGGCGGCTGCACGGTGGTTTTCGTTCTTTTGGCCATTTTGTTCCCAAATTTCATGGCCGAGAAAATCAATTCGGCCAACGCCTGGACCACCAACTCCTTGGGCTGGCTCTATCTTTTGGTGGTTTTTGGTCTGACCCTCGGGTGTCTGGTTCTCATGATCGGTCCTTGGGGCAAATGCAAGCTCGGCGGTCCGGACAGCAAGCCCGATTACGCCAACTTCACCTGGTTCGGTCTCCTGTTCGGCTCGGCCATCGCCGCCGGCATCGCCTTCTGGGGGCCGGCCGAACCGATTTATCACTATCAAGCGGTCCCGCCCTACTTCCCGGCGGAGCCCATGACGGACGCGGCGGCGACGGCGGCCATGACCCAGTCCTTCTTCCACTGGGGCATCTCCGCTTGGGCCATTTACGTGGCCTTGGCCATTCCTTTGGCTCATGCCGCCTACACCCGCAATCTGCCCTTGCGTTTCTCGACCGCCTTCTACTATCTGATCGGCGATCGCATCCACGGGCGGACCGGCAAAATAATCGACATCTTCGCCATCGTGGCCACCATGGGCGGACTCGCGACCACCACGGGACTCACGGCCCTTCAGGTCGTGGCCGGCCTCAAATATCACTACCATCTCGACTTGGGCGACAACGCCGGCTACGTCATCATCGCCGCCTTCACGGCCGTGTTCTCTTTCGCCGTCTACACGGGCCTGGAGAAAGGCGTCAAGATCATGGACCACATGAACATCATCCTGTTCCTGGGCGTCTGGCTGTTCATCTTTCTCTTCGGGGCGAAACTGTATTTCATCGAACTGGGCATGCAGGCCGGCGGAGAGTACTTGGCTTCCTTCGTGCCTCTCTCGCTGTTCACGATGCCCGGACTCGAAAAAGACTGGCTGGGGGGCTGGACCATCTTCTACTGGGCCTGGTGGGCCTCCTGGGCTCCCTTCGTCTCGATCTTCGTGGCCAGGGTCTCCAAAGGCCGTTCCGTCCGCGCTCTGGTTCTCGGCTGCATGCTGCTGCCGTCTCTGGCCAACTTCCTCTGGTACGCCGTGGTCGGCGGGGCCGGCATCCACTACAACATCGGCCCGGTTCTCAAAGAACACGGGGTGGAAGCGGCCATCTTCGGACTCATCCAGCACTACCCGGCCGTAGAACTCATGGCCGTGGTCGCTTTGGTCCTGATTTCCATGCTCTTCTTAACCAGCGCGAATTCGGCGGCCATGTCTCTGGCCATGTTCAGCACCGGCAAAGAACATCCCCATAAATACGTGCGCCTTTTTTGGGCTCTCGCTCTGGGAGCCGTGGCCATGGTGCTGTGCGGCACGGGCAATCTGAAATCCATCCAGACCGCCTCCATCTTGTCCGCTGTGCCGCTTCTGGTCTTGCTGGTCATGGCCATGGCCAGCACCTTCATCGGCGTGAAAGACAATTCAGTCGAACCCTCAAAATAACAAAAAGGAACAAGACATGCACAATAGGATGCAAACACTGACCAAACAGGAAATGGACAAGATCCATGAGGCTTCGTTAAAGATCCTTGAGACCACGGGCATCGTCTTCAACGATCCCGAGTGTCTGGAGATCTTCAAACAGCACGGCCTGCGCGTGGAGGGCAAAAAAGTCTTCCCCGCCGCGAAAGACGTCGAGACGGCCTTGAAGACCTGTCCCGAGACCTTCGTCGTCAAGGCTCTGAACCCCGACAACAACCGGAAGGTGGGGCTGGACGATTTCGTCATGCTCCCCGGCTACGGGGCCCCCTTCGTGACCCTCCCCGACGGGAGCCAGCGGAAGAGCGAATTTAAAGATTACGTCAATCTCGTCAAACTGGTGCAGACCTCCCCGTCCATCGACATGAACGGCTTTCTCCTGGTCGAGCCCTGCGACAGCGACCATCGGGCGGCCCATCTGGACATGCTCCTGGCGGGCTTATTGAACTGCGACAAGCCTCTGATGGGAACCCCCATCAACCGCAAAGCCGCCTCCGATTGCGTGGAAGTCCTGGCGACGGCCTTCGGCGGCCGCGACCAGCTCATGGATCATCCGGCGACCATCTCGCTCATCAATTCTCTCTCGCCGCTCCAGTTCAGCGAAGAGATGGCCTCTTCCCTGGTCCAGCTGGTCAAGGGCGGACAGGCCGTCTGCGTGGCCGCCCTCATCATGATGGGCTCGTCCGGCCCCATCACCATCCCCGGCGTCCTGACCCTGCAGAACGCCGAGATTCTGACCGGCATCGTTCTGGCTCAGCTCGTGCGCCCGGGCGCTCCCGTGATCTACGGCTCGACCTCTTCGGCCATGGATCTGAAGAGCGGGGCCCTGGCCTGCGGCGCCCCGGAACTGTCCATGTTCGTAAACTGCACCGCCCAGATGGCCCGCTACTATCATCTGCCCAGCCGCAGCGGCGGGGGCCTGAACGACTCCCTGGTCGTGGACGCCCAGGCCGGAGCGGAATCGGCCCTGTCCCTCCTGACGGCCGTCAACTCCGGCATCAATTTCATCTTGCACGCGGCCGGCATCTTGGGCAGCTACATCTCCATGTCTTTCGAAAAATTCCTCCTCGACGAGGAAGTGGCGGCCATGATCCGCCGGATGATCCGGCCCATGCCCGTTTCGGAAGCCGACATAGACGTCGAGAGCATCATCAAGGTCGGTCCGGGGGGACATTTTCTGACCCAGTCGAAAACCACCAAACTGTGTCGGAAAGAGATCTTCCAGCCCAAACTGATGAACAGGTCCAATCTGGAGAGCTGGACGGCCGCCGGTTCGCCGGATCTGCGCCGGAAAGCGACCGACAAGCTGGAAGCTCGTCTGGAGTCCTGGACGGCCCCGGACATGCCCGCTTCGCAGAGGGCCGACATTCTGAAAAAAGCTAAGGAATTGGCTGACGGAGCTCCTCTGTTGGCCACCTGACCGCCAAAAAAGACCGCCCCTGTTCGCCAAAGGGGCGGTCTCCCATTTTTGGAGAAGCCTATGCCAGAACAACAACATGGGCGGCTCGTCTACGGCACGTCGGTAGCCGTCGTCATCGCCGTGGTTCTCTACGGTCTGTTCCAACCCGAAGAATTCGGTCGGCAGACCAACAATCTGTTCGTCTTCGTCGGGGGACATTTCGGCTGGTGGTACATGCTGGCCATGAACGTCTTCGTCGTCGTCCCTCTCGTTTTGGCCCTCAGCCGCTTCGGTCGTCTGACCATGGGCCAGCCCGGCGAAAAGCCGGAATTTTCCGATCTGTCGTGGTTCGGCATGCTGTTCGGGGCCGGCATGGGCGTCGGCCTGGTCTTTTACGGGGTCGGCGAGCCTCTGTACCATCTGGCCAGCCGCCCTTTCGGCGGAGAGCCCCTTTCCGGCCAGGCCGGCCGGGAAGCCATGCGGGCCACTTTTTTCCATTGGGGCCTGCACCCTTGGGCCAGCTATTCCGTCATCGCCATTTGTCTGTCCTATTTTCAGTTTCGAAAGAATTCTCCGGCCCTCATCAGCTCTCTGTTCACGCCGTATCTGGGCCCGAAGGGCCAGGACGGCGCTCTGGCCAGAGTCATCGACGTGTTGACCATCTTCGCCACCGTCGGCGGCATCGCCACTTCTCTGGGCCTGGCCGTGCTGCAGATATCCAGCGGCCTCAATCAGCTCTTGGGCTTGGAAAAGAGCGCCGCCAACAGTCTGGCCATTTTGGTCGTTCTGGCCGCAGCCTACATCGGTTCGGCCATTTCCGGCCTGAACAAGGGCATCCGTTATCTGGGCAATTTCAATCTGGCCCTGTTTTCCCTTCTGGCCGTCGCCCTATTTTTGTTCGGCCCGTCCGTCAAGATTTTGGAGACGTTCATGACTTCGTTGGGGGCCTACGTTTCCGGACTGGTCAGTCAGAGCTTCGATCTGGCTCCCCACGGCGGAGGCTACAAAAGTTGGCTCAACGACTGGACCTTGTACTATTGGGCCTGGTGGATCGCCTGGGCGCCCTTCGTCGGTTCCTTCGTGGCCAGAATTTCGCGCGGACGGACCCTTAGACAGTTCGTCTTCGGCGTCCTTTTGGCCCCGAGCTTGGGCTGCTTCACCTGGTTCTCCATTTTCGGCGGCACGGCCTTGTCGCTGGAGATGTCGGGTCAGGCCGATCTGACCTCGGTCGTCAACGCCGACTTGAGCGCCGGCATCTTCGCCCTTTATCAGCATATTCACTTGGGGACGATCATGTCGTTCTTAATGCTGATTTTGATCTGCACGTTTTTCGTCACTTCCGGGAACGCCTCCACCTTCGTGTTGTCGATGTACTCCAGCGGCGGAAAACAAACTCCGGTCAAGACGAAAATATTCGTCTGGGGCATCCTGCAAGCGGCTCTGGCTTTCGTGCTGATGCTCTCGGACGGACTGAAGACTTTGCAGATCGCCTCCATTTTGGCGGCTTTGCCTTTTTCCCTCATCATGGTTCTGGCGTTGGTCTGCTTCATAAAAACGGCCAGACGGGACTTCCCGGAAGGATCGACGATCAGTTGAGAGGCGTCGTCG
Source organism: Deltaproteobacteria bacterium (assembly GCA_031254895.1). Lineage (GTDB taxonomy): Bacteria > Desulfobacterota > Desulfarculia > Adiutricales > Adiutricaceae > JAIRNQ01. The sequence continues at coordinate 898 of JAIRTO010000013.1, read as the reverse complement.
ACTTGACCGCCTTCTGACGGACGAGTTTTTTCAGGCGGCCAAAAAAGGCTTTTTGGCCGCCTGAGAGACCGGCAGGTCGTCCGAGATAGGAAGGTTGGTCGAGAAAGTCAGGTCGTCCGCGATCGGCAGGTCGGCTGAAAACGGCAGGTCGTCCGAGAACGGCAGGTTGGCCGACGCGAGAGGAAAAAAGGCTGGCGCCGATTCTGACGAAAACCGGCTGGCTGCCTTCGAAACTGAGCTGGCCGCCTCGCTCCCGCCTTGACTCGGGCCGGAAAGCCGATGACGCCGCCGAGCGGTTCGTTTGGCGGCCGTCCTAAAGTTTTAGTCGTCGCAATAATTGGATAAACATGTGAGCAAAGCGGAAGCCGCCCGAAACATGACTGTTTCGGGCGGCTTGTTTTATGGCGTTTCGGCCAAGCGCCGGCAAAAGTTTCGGATAGACTCGGTTTTCGAAAGATTGTCTGAAAGGTCGATGTCCGAACGGTCGATGTCCGAATGGTTGACGTCCGAATGGTCTGCGTCCGAAACCCGTCCGTCCCTTCGCCGCAGGGACGAGGAACTGCCGAAAGGAGCCGCAGTTCAGTCCCTTTTGAAGCCAAAAAGGGCTATTCCGGAAAAATGGCAATTTATGGCGTGTAGGGTCAAGAGTCCTCTTCTGGTCGTCTGGAATAGTAAAATATAGTTGTAATCTGAAGGGGTTATTGGTAGGTTGAGGCATAAAAAAAAGGAAGATGCAGGCGGAAATGGCCGCGCAAGCCAAGGGAGGAGCTTGTCTGTTAGTCTCCTAGCGTTTTTGCCGGGCCCTGGCCACGCGTGCAGCTTGTTTCCAAGTCTCGGATGCGGCGCTGGGGAGGCTGAACGGTCGAAGAAGAAATACATGCCCTCTTCTTCGCGCGGG
>JAIRTO010000299.1 GCA_031254895.1 Deltaproteobacteria bacterium | reverse complement strand
GTCGGCGGACAGAAATTCGCGGCTCTGCGGGGTGGGCCAGCCCCAGGGTCTGGGGAAGGACGCCGTCTGAGGGCTTTCGCCCGGGAAAGACGAGGGCGAGCCGGCGTCCATGTCGGAGAGGAGCTCCAAACCGGTTTCGTAGCTCTCCAGAATCTCTTGAAAAGCTTCCTTGGCTTCCGGGGAGCTGGAAAAGACGAGATCGTCCGGCCAGTTGGGGGAGTCGGCGAGCAGGGAAAAGAGGGTCAGTCCCAGAGCGAAGCGATAATCCGGCTGAAGAGGCTCCAGAGCGATCAGCCGACGGCAGACGTCGGCCAGGAGGATCAGTCCCGGTCGGCGTTGGCTGGGGAGGCTTTCGGCCGCCTGCCAAACTTTGTCGGCTATGGATCTGAGGTTTTCGGCTCTGACGGAATTGGACAACAGGTGCTGATGAAAGGCGGCGAAGGCGGCGGCGGTCAGCTTCTCTCTGGCTTCCGGCGCCGGCGGCTGTCCGGCCGACTGAAAGTCCAGGCAATCGAGACCCCTTTGGAGCCAGGCCAGGGCGGAATTGGGGTCTCGGCCGATGGCCAGAAGAGAGAGCCGCTCGGATTCTTCCAGCAAAGCGTCCAGTTCTTCAGTTCCTTTGTAGGCGGAAAGCTTGAGGAGAAGTCTCGACAAGGCTTTTATGACCGTCAGCCGTTCCGGCTCCAGCTCGAAGGCTTTCCGATAACTCTCTTGGGCGAGGTTGAGGATGTCCAGAGTCCGCTTATGCCTGTCTTCGGGGTTTTCTATGCTCAGATAGGCCAGGGCCGGGAAAATTTTGAACTCCAAAAGATCCCCCCAGTCGGCGTAGGCCGTGCCGGGCGAGGGATGTTTGGCCGCGTAGCGTTGGTATTTTTCTCCGGCGGATTTGAAATAGCTGGCGAAGACTCGGCTGTCCGTCTGCTTCAGGGCCCGCTCGTAGAACTCCTGGCCCCAGGCGGCCCAGATGTCGTGGAGGTCCGGGAAATTTTCCGTTCGGCGGGCGTACAGTGAATCCTCAAGGGTCCAAAGAGCCAAGAGACAGTCGTTGTCGGGAGCGGACACGTCGGCTTGGTTCAGTTTGGTGGCCAGGATGTCCAGTTCGAAGGAGTCTAGAGGCAGTTTTAAAGCCGGAGCGTAGGCGGCCAGCGCGTCCAGAAAAAGGGTTCGGCTCGCGTCGGGATCTTTTTCCTGGCTGGAGAGAAAGATGAGACTGGAGGCCCAAGCTTCCAGGACTTCCACTTTTTTCAGCTTCTGCGGCCCGAATTTGTCGGCCACTCCCTGCCAGGGCACCTCCACGGGCATGGTGCTCCACAAGGTCGAGAACTCTTCCTTGGCCGCCGCGATTTCGGCGGCTCTCTTTTCCGGGTCGGCGATGGACAGGAGCAATAAGGCTCTCTCTCGCCAGAACTCCGGTCGGAAAGTCGGATCCAGGTTTTCGGCGGCATGACGCTGCCTAAGTTCGTTCAGGCTCACTTCGCCTCGCCGAAGACGACCGTCCCAGAAGAGTTCGGACAGAAACGGGTCGGCCGGCACCGAGGGCCTGACTTGGGCGTCTTCTTCGGAAAAGGGCAGTTCGTTCAGCCGCTCGAATTCCAGCCGGGCCGAGTGCCCGAAATGGGCGGCCGCCTCTTCCATGAGTTCGGCTCTTTCTTCCGGGTCGGCGGCGAAGAAGCTCTTCGTCTCCGAAAGCATGGCCAGCGTCTTCCAAATGTCCGGATTGCCGGGGTGCGAATAGGAGGCCTGAAAACAGAGGATGACGGTGCGGTCCAGCTGGGAGAGGTAGTTGGCGGCCAGATCCTGCTCGCTCGCCGAGAGAAGGGCGTCGCCGGACAGACAGCTGCGCAAGGCGTCGGGGGCAGGCAGGGGCGGAGCCTGGCGGATTTCTTCCGCCAGATCTTCCTGAGGCGTCTGAATTTCCCGCGTCGTCTGAGGCGCCTCTGCCTCCTGAGCCGACTGAACTGACTGAGTCGATTCGGCCGATTGGGCCGAGGCTGGAGAGGCGGACAGGACCAAAAAGCAGAAAAGCGGCAGAATTATGGCCAGAAGAAAGAGTCGCGCCGTTGTCGGCCGGAGGGAGGAAAGAGAGTCGCGGCGCCGGATCGAGCCAGCCGAACTAAACGAACTGGGCGAGCTAACCGAACGAAGCGAACTGGGCGAGCTAGCCGAAATAGCCGAGTCTTTGGCGAAGGCGGGAAGGGAGAGGTCGCGCAGCCGTTCGAAGGCCGACCTTCGACCAGGTCGGCGGCTTTGTTCCTCGGTCGGCCCTTGGGGGGCGATGGAAAATGAGTTCATGGAAACCACCCTAAGAACCCGCCTGGACTCGGGCAGTAGTTTGGCCGGATTTTTTGGGAAACGAACAGGCCTTATCAGCCAAAAAAGGCCAAATAAGCCGTAGACATGCAACGAAACCCCAAAAAAACGAAAAATGTCAGGCTGCCGGTTTTTGGGCGACGAAGATCCTGTCGTGCTGAGCGTAATCCACGACGGGCTCCAGAGGCGTAAAACCGCCGTCGAGTGCCAGGGCGGTCACGCGTTCCAACGAGCGGGGCCAGATTTCCAGAAGGACATGTCCGCCCGGCTTTAAAAGCTCTTTGGCTTGAGGCAGGAGTCTTTCGATGAGATCCGTGCCCTCGGGGCCGCCCTTCAAAGCGGACGACGGTTCGAAGTTGGCCACGTCGGGGGGCAAAGTGGTCATCTCCGCGTCGGGAATGTAAGGCAGGTTGGCGCAGATCAGATCGAAGCTTCGTCCGGCCAGGGGAGCGGCCAGGTCGCCTTCGAAAAATTCCATTCGGGCGCCGAGCTTCAGTCGTTCGGCGTTGCCTCTGGCCACCGCGAGGGCTTGGGCGGAAATGTCGGTGGCGGACACGCGAACGCCTTTATGAGCGGAGACCAGGGCTAGGCCAATGGCCCCGCTGCCGCAGCCGACGTCGGCGGCCTGGGGCTTTTCGGGCCGGTCTTCTCCGTCCGGGGCCATGTTCCCTTTGAGGAGCCGCAGAGCTTCGTCGACCAAATGTTCCGTCTCCGGCCGGGGGATTAAAGTGTCTTTGGTGACGGCGAGCTTGAGATTGTAGAACTCTTTTTCGCCCAAGATGTAGGCAACCGGCTCATGCTGGCCCCGGCGGCGGATAAGCTCCCGGTACTGGCCGACTTCCGCAGGGGAAAGGACGCGTTCGAAATTGACGTATAGACTGACTCGGTTCAATTTCAGGACTTGGCTAAGGAGAAGTTCGGCCTCCAATCTAGGGCTGGAGGGATCTTTTTTGGCCAGAAAGTCGGCGGAGACGGCCAGTATGTCGGCGACCGTCCAAGTTTTTTCAGACATTGGGCTGACTCGAAGAGGCCAATAGCTTGGCCTGGAAAAAGGCCCCCACTTGAGAGACCACGTCGGACAGATCGCCGTTCATGATTTCAGGGAGTTTGTACAAGGTCAGATTGACCCGGTGGTCGGTCACCCGGCTTTGGGGAAAGTTGTAGGTGCGAATGCGCTCGCTGCGGTCTCCGGTGCCGACTTGTTCCCGTCGCTCTTCGCTTATTTTTTTGGCTTGATCCGAATTGGCCTTGTCCAAAAGACGGGCTCGCAAGACTTTCATGGCTTTGAGCTTGTTTTTGAGCTGGGATTTTTCGTCCTGACAGCTGACCACCAGGCCTGTGGGCAGATGCGTGATCCTGACGGCGGAATCGGTGGTGTTGACCGACTGGCCGCCGGGGCCGGAGGAACGAAAAACGTCCACTCTGACGTCCTCGGGCTTGATGTCTATCTCCACGTCTTCGGCTTCGGGGAGGACGGCCACGGTCACCGTGGACGTGTGGATTCGGCCTTGGGTTTCGGTGGCCGGGACTCGCTGAACCCGATGCACGCCGCTTTCGTGCTTCAGATGGCTATAGACCCTGTCGCCTTCGACGGAGAATATTATTTCCTTGTAGCCGGCGGTCACGTTGTTGGCCGCGCTGGAACTGAGCATCTCGCAGCGCCAGCCCTGAGATTCGGCGTAGCGGGCGTACATGCGGAACAAATCTCCGGCGAAAAGGGAAGCCTCGTCTCCGCCGGTGCCGGCTCTGATTTCCACTATGGTGTTCTTGTCGTCGTTGGGGTCTTTCGGCAGAAGCAACTGGCGGAGCTCTTCTTCGGCCGCCAGACGGGCTTCGGCCAGATCCTCCAGTTCGGCTTGAGCCAACTCCCGGATTTCGTGGTTCGGGTCGCTCAGAAGAAGTCGGGCTCCTTCCATTTCTTCTTCGGTTTTCTGCCTTCGCTCCCAGACTTCGATGATTCGGCCCAGCTCGGCCAGACGGCGGGCGGAGGAGGCGTAGGCCTTCTGGTTGCGGATCAGTTCCGGATTTTGGAGCTCTTGTTCCAGCGAGGCGTACCGAGATTGAAGCTCGTTTAATTCTGTGACGTCGAAAGCCATGGATCCACCGATTTATTAGCCCGCCTCGCTCAAGCTTTCGTTCGGAGGCAAAACGGCGGCAAGGGAACTGAAAGCCACTTCCAGCTGAGATTTGTCCGGGCGGCGAGCGGTGAGGCGTTGCAGCAAAAGTCCCGGCCAGACCATGGCCGTCCAGAAGGGGTTGGCTTTGGGTTTGCCCGCCAGTCTGGAGACTTCGTAAGCCGCGGCGGCCAAAAGAGGAGTTAAGACAATTTTCAGGCCCGCGCCGGCAAAAGCTCTGGCCGTCCGAGAAAGGCCGTCCAGGTCGACGGCCAGCGGAAAAACGACGGCGAAGAAAAGGATGCTGACGGCCAGAACCAGAAACAAGAAGGCCGTGCCGCAGCGAGGATGCCAGGTCGGAAAGGTTTCGGCCGAATCGGGCTCAAGGGGCAGTCCGGCTTCGTACACGTGGATGGCCTGATGCTCGGCGCCATGATAGGCGTAGACTCGGCCGATCTCCGGAATGAGGCCGATGCCCCAGATGTAGGCCAGAAAAAAAGCGAATTTCAACACGCCGTCGACGGCGTGAAAGAGAAAGCCCGACTCGTCGAACCCGCCGAACTGTCCCAGCCAGAGGCTGAGAACATGGGGCAGGAAGACGAACAGAAAAAGACTCAAACCCACCCCAAAAACGAGGCTCATGACCAGATAGGCGGGATGAAGAGCTTTTTGGCGGGTTTCGGCGTTATTGGCTTTTGTCTCCTCGGCAGCGTCCAGAGCCTTCGCGTCTGGGGTCTCTGCTTCAGAGTCCTTGGCCTCGGAAATCTTCGCGTCAAAGGTTCCAGCTTTTTGGTCTTTTGCTTCAAAGACCTTAGCTTCGGAGTCCTTAGCGTCGGGGTTCTTGGCTTCGGGGGCCAAAGCTGCGGAGGACTTCGCGTCTAAAGACTTCGTTGCCGCATTAAGGCTTGGAGACGGCGCGGCGGCCATAGATCGATCGACGGCTTCGCCGGCTTTATCGACGTCGGCGGCGTTGTCGATTCGCCCGCTTCGCTTTTTCGGCCCCACTCGGTCAGCGGCCATTTCCAAGACCGAATCGCCGGGGGGAACGTCGAGCCGATCGGTCAGAGAGCCGGGCTCGACGGCCGGATTTGGGTCGTGATCCGTAGGCTCGGGCAGTTTCCCTCGGGTCAGAAGCAGAAGCTTCTCGACGGCCAAGGCCAATTTGTCTCGAGCTAACTTAAGATCTGCCAAGGCCGGAGAGGCGTCGTCGGTCGCCGCAACCTCGTCGAGGCCGTCTTTGGCCTCGGCCTTTTGGCCATTTTGGTTTTCGGGCGAGCCGGCCTTCAGCAACAAGTCCGCTTCTTCGGCCAGAGCCCCGATGGCGAAAAGAGGCGTCGAGGGCGCGGCCAAAGGACTTGAGGAACTGGCCGACTGGCGAGACTCGTCCGTCTCGGCCGATCGCGAGTCCGGGTCGCCCATAGGGACAACTTTATTGGCTAAGGAGAATTTCTTGGCGATTTCAGCCGCCGTCGAAAGCTCCCGGCGAATTTTGTCCAGCTCCGCAGGCGCGGCCGTTTTCCGGTCGGGACGAACCACCGCCTTCTTCTCCAGCTTCTGGAAGATTTTGTCGACCGATTTAAGCCTTTTTTCGAGGTCTTCCACGTTCTTCAGGTCTTCGGCCAAAACTTCGGTGGAGTAGTTCAGGGCCTTGACGCCCAGAATCAGCGACTCGAAAAGAACCACCAGTCCCCTGGCGAAGGGATACTTCCAGGGCTTGTTTTTCGTCCAGGATTTGTGGGGCGCGACGCGGCCGACTATTTCCTGATCCAGAGTCCTTATTTTGACCGCCCAACTGTCCTCGCCTCTCATCATCACCCCTTCGATGACGGCTTGTCCGCCGATTTTTTTTGACGGTTCGGCGGAGGTTAAGGACAGAGGGAGGATAAGGGAGGATTGGACGACCGAGGCTGTTCGTCTCCAGCCGGACTTGAAGGGGGAAGAGGACAAGGACTATTTCTTCTTCTTGGCGGCGGAGGGCTTGGGAGCGTTGGCGTATTTGCGCTGGAAGCGCTCGACGCGGCCTGCGGTGTCGACCAGCTTTTGCTTGCCGGTGAAGAAAGGATGGCAGGCGGAGCAAATTTCCACCTTTATGCCGTCCAGAACGGAGCCGGTGACGAACTCGTTGCCGCAGGCGCAAACAGCCTTGATTTCTTTGTAGTTGGGATGAATGTCAGCTTTCATTGTCTTTGCCGCTCTTTTGGAGCGGCCTCCTTGAAAAAGGCCCCGAAGCGGAACCGGTGTTGACGAGACGCCAGCCGTAAAAAACCCCCATAGGGAGCCTATGTGGCGTAATCTAATATTAAATCACAAAACCAATTTTCGGTCAATAGCTCCGGAAGAGCCGAAAAGAGCCTGGAGAGCCGGCCCCATAGCCAAAAAAGGACGAACGGACGGACGACCGGAGAGGAGAAACTTAGGGGCCATGGCCCCGGGAAGGGCGGCGGTTTTTTGGAAAAAGAAAAAAACCGGGGGCCAAGGGGCCCCCGGAGTCCGATTCGGCGGTTTTCGGTCAATGACCTCTAAGGTTTAGGTCTTTAACCGAAAGATTCGTTTTTTTTGACTGGAGAGGGAAACGATTCCCTCGGCTCTGGCGAAGGATCAAACTGGCGAAAGATCAAGCGGCCGAAGGATCAAGCTGTCGAAAGATCAAGCGCTCGAAGGATCAAGCGGCCGAAAGATCAAACGAGCGAACGTCGTCTCCGTTCGAGAGAAAGGAGTCCTGGCCGGAAAATGATCCTTCCCGGAAAAGAGCCTTGGCCGGAAAGGAGTCCTTACCAGCGGGCTCTCATATGATGGAGGATGTCGATCTTGATCTCTTCGGCTTGGGCGAAAATCATGGCCCTTTCGGCTTTGACCTTCTCCACGAATTCCTGGTTCTTGAGGCTGGGCAGGTTGATGTCCACGGAGAGCATGGCCGCTCTGATGGCGCTCTCCAGAACTATGGCCGCCACGCCGCAGTCGCTGATGGCGCCTTTGTTGCCGAAGGGAGCCAGTTTGCCGGCTTCCTTGATGAGATCGAGGCATTTGCGGCAGACGTTCAGGGGAGCCAGGGTGGCTTTCTCGCCGGCGGCTTGGATGGCCTTGGCGCGAGCTTGTTTTTGCTCGTCGGTGTCCTTGGGCAGCTTGAACTGAGCCATGTAATGGTCGAAAGCCTCGATGTCGGCGATGGTCATGGCTTTGAGGGCCTCAATGCCGTCCATGAAGGCCTGGAGGATCTTGTCGTTCTCTTCCTGATGCTCTTCATAACCCTTTTTGCCTTTGGTCAGGCTGGCCACCATGGCGCCCATGGAGGCTCCCAGAGCGGCGACGACGGCCGAAACGTTTCCGCCGCCAGGGACGTGAGCGCTGGAGGCGGCGACCTTCAGAAACTCGCTGATGGTCATGTCGTAAACAGGGGGTATTTGGTGGGACATTTAAACCTCGTCATATTTTTTTTGGCCCAAAGCGGGCGGGTTATTTTTGCCCCGGCCTGGCGAGAGCTGGCCGGGGCGGGAGAATAGGCCGCTATTTAGGCCAGGCCTTGCAGCTGGACGGCTTTGAGAAGGTTGGACATGATGATGGAGGTGGTCAGAGAGCCCACGCCGCCGGGAACCGGGGTGATGAAGGCCACGACTTCGGCGGCGCCCGGCTCGACGTCTCCGGTGATGGAGTTGTCGGGGAGCTGGTTGATGCCGGCGTCGATGACTATTTGACCGGGGGAGAGCATGTTGGCTTTGACCAGGCCGGGGCTGCCGGCGGCGGCCACGACTATCTCGGCGGCTTTGGTGATCGAGCCCATGTCGACCGTCTTGGTGTGGCAGACGGTGATGGTGGCGTCTCTTTTGATGAGGAGGCTGGCCAGCGGACGGCCGACCGTGTCGCCTCTGCCGACCAGAGCGACTCTTTTGCCCTTAAGCTCCACGCCGCTGCGCTGGATCAGCTCGATGCAGGACAGAGGGGTGGCCGGAACCAAAGCCAGGTGCTCCTGGCCGCCCAAAAGGTAGCCGCGGTTGACCGGGTGGACGCCGTCGACGTCTTTTTTGGGATCGAGGCGATTCATGACCAACTCTTTGCGGATGTGCTTGGGCAGGGGCAGCTCCACCAGGATGCCGTGAACTTTGGCGTCGGCGTTGAGCTCGTCTATGAGCTTCAGCAGATCTTCCTCTTTCACGTCGTCGGGACGGATATGCACTTCGACCTTAATTCCCAGCTTGTCGCCGACTTTTTCCTTGGATTGGGCGTAGACTTTGGAGGCTTCGTCGCCTCCGGCCAGGACGACCGCCAGTTTCGGTTGAACGCCTTTGGCGGCGAGTTCTTTCACTTTAGCCGTGATTTCTTCGCGGATGGCGTTAGCCACAGGCATGCCTTTAACGATTTGTGCCGTCATTTCATCTCCTTAAAAGTTGTCATGTTTTTGAGCCTCGTCCTGAAAAAAGGCGGGGCGACCAGAATTAGGGGCGCGGCTTTTGGACGCGCGCCCGTCAAAAAATAAGGGCCAGATGGAGGATAAATTATGGCCGCCGCGCCGTTTGGTCAAGGTTAGTCGACGCGGCCGGGCTATGCTACAATAAAATCGGTTCGGCCCAGAAAAGCGTTCGGGTCGAACCAGATTTTGATTCGGCTTTTGGACGAAAGCCGCTTCAATATCCGACCAGACGGGAAATCCGGCGGAGAGCCCGAAGATTGCTCAAAAAAGCAAAAAAACAGGCTTGGACGGAAAAACAATAGCGGGCTGATTTTTGACACTTTACCATGATCTTCTTTATTTGCCAAATAATATCTCTGCTGACCCTGTCTTTGAGTTTGCTGGCCGGCTGCATCGCCATGGCCTCGGCGCCCAATCTTGAGGCCGACTATCCGGCCGACGGTCAACTGCGCTCTCAGGTCTGGAATTTGGCCGGTTGGCTCGAGCCTGCTCCCAAGTCGGCCTCCGCGAGGGAGCTGGCCGCCGTCCTGACGGCGGCCAGACCGACGAGCGGCTTCGTTCGTTCCGCCGACGCGGAGGGCGGCGGGGCCGTCTCGGCCTCGGCGGGCCAAGGCGCGTCCGAGAAAGGAACCGCCGGCAAAAGCTCGGCCGGAATGGGTTTGGCCGTGTCCATGGCCTTCGCCGACGAATTGTCCTCCTGGCCGGAAGCTCTGGCCGTCCGCTGTTCGGCCGGGGCTTGGGGCTTGGCCGCCGCCGCCGGGAGGACCGTGACCGTTCTGGACGCCCGCCCCTTCGGGCGGGACAACATCGTCGTCATCGACGGAGCGGACGGTCGGCCTGACGCCGGCTCCTCCGGCGACGCCGAAGACGGCGCGCCGGACGGGCAAGACCTGGCCGCCTCCCTGCAAAGGTGTCTCTCCGAGTTGAACTATTACCTGGCCGCCGGTCCCGTCGGGCGATCGGTCGATTGGCGGCTCCTCGAGCCTGGCTTATGGCGGGCCGAGGTCGGCGTTTTCTTCGGTCCTCGTCTTGGTCCCAAGGAGGTCACGCTCATCAAGGCCTCGCCGGACCATTTCCGGTTCGCGCCCTATCATGAAGCGGAAAAGGACGTCTGGAAGGACCAGCCAGGCGACGCCAGACTGTGGGCCCGAAGGCTGCCCGAGGCTCGGGTCGTCGTCAACGGGGCCCAATACTATCCGGATCGGAGCCACATGGGGACTTTGCGGCGCCGGGGCAAGACGCTGGGGGGGAGAGAGCACGCGGTCTGGAAGGGCTTTTTGGTTCAAGGGCCGTCACTGCCTTCGGCCGCCCCTCTAATGTTGCTGGACGCGGAGTTGACCGGGCCAGCCCGCCGAAAGCAGGACGACTACGGGACGGTCGTTCAGTCCTACATGGTTTTGGACAGTCTGGGCCGGGTTAGGGTCAAAAAAAGCGATCGTCTGGCCAGCCGGGCG
>JAIRTO010000268.1 GCA_031254895.1 Deltaproteobacteria bacterium | reverse complement strand
CGGGCCTTTTTTCTTGCTCCTGTGAGAACTCCGCCAGTTCCGGCTCCGCGCGCGCGCAAAAAAAAACGAAACATGCTCCTCCGCCCCGCCGAAAAAAATGTTAAAATTGCTGGCGTCTTTTTTAGCTACCGAAGCATCTGCGGATCTTTCAGGAGTCCTGGCCGAATGTCCCTCGCCCCTCCCAGCTCAAATCTCGCCCCTGAGCCTCTTCTGGAGGTCAGCCGTCGATGGCGTCTGGAGATCTCCATCCCCCCGGAAGCGGCGCATGAGCCGCTGGCTCGGCTTTTGTCCGCCTTCCCTCTGTGGGACGCCTTCATCGACGAAAAAGGGCTGGTCATCGTTTACGACGCCGAAGAAGACGACTCCGCGTCCGCCCCGGAACTGGCCAAGATAAGAGACTGTCTGGCTCAGCTGGGCCGGGGCCGTTACGCCAGAGCCAAAATAAAGCTTCATTGGCGGGCCGATTTGCCGACTCTCCCGGCTCTGGAAAAGATTGGCCCCTGGAAACTGAAGGAAGCCGAAGCGGCGGAAGAATCGAACCCGAGCCGCGACGTCTCCGGCGAACCGGCGGCCAAGTCGGGAGAGGCAACGACATTTCCCGATTCCGGACGAACCGAAACTCTTTCGACCGAATCTGAGGAATATTTACGGAAATCCGATCGCAAACGCTCCAAACGGACGAAAAATGTCGATGAGGTCGAAGCTGTCAAAAAGGCAGAAACTGTCGAAGAAAACGCCGCCGTTGGAGATATCCCAGAAGCTGAGAAAACCCCGGACGCAGGGGAAAAATCAGGCGCTGTAGAAACTGCGGCCGTTGAGGAAAACGCGGCCGTTGAAGAAAACTCGGCCGCTGAGGAAAACTCGGCCCTTGAGGAAAACTCGGTAACGACCTTTTCTGAAGTCTTGGTGCGCCGCCCTATAATGCTGCCGAAAAAACTGCGCCCCAGTCCGCGCCTCAGGGTCTGGACGGAGCTGGCCGCCTTGGCTTTGACCGATTTCCTCACCCCTCCGCCTGGAGCGCCGGACACCAAAGGCGGCAAGGCTCTCATAATAGACGAAAGACCGGCCCTCCTGACCTCGGTGGCCTTATCCGCCGGTTCCGGAACGGTCGAGATCGTTTGTTCGAACGAAAACGAGGCCAAGGCGGCTCAGGAGATGGCGGCTTTAAACGGGTTCGCGGACAGAAGCAAAATCGTCCGCGCCTCTCTTCCTCCCTGGCCCAAAGACATGTCGGCCGACTGGGCCGGACGATACGACTTGGCGGCGATAAATCACTCCCCCTATTTGTCCGTGAAAATGCTGAGACGCGCCTCCGCCTGGCTGCGCGCCCCGGAGAGTCGCTTGCTCGTCTCCGGGATTCATGTCGGGGGGCAGATTTCCTTGATCCTCAAAACCGCTTCCAAAGCTGGACTCTCCCTCTACGGCTCGTCCAGCAACGACGTCTGGACAGTTCTGGTTTTCCGCCTGAACCGCAAAACCTCAGCGTCCGTCTGGCAGTGGAGCCCAGGCGACTGGTTGGCCAAGTTGAGCGAAGACGAGCAGGAGGCTTTGGACGAGGCGGAAAAAATGGACAAGTCGCCCCGAACAGCTGGAAAGCGACAACTTGATCAGAACGAGCTGAGCGAAATGAGCGAGATGAACGAACTGAGCGAGCCGACTGAAGAGACCGACGACGACTCGGACGACGGTCAAACTGAACTATAAGGCGAAAAACGCTGAACTACAAAGAGAAAGACGGCCAGTCTTCATGAAATCATAAGGCTAAAAAAGATCCCCTTTTGCGGGATCTTTTTGAAAACTCTTATGAAGAAGAGGGGGAAAAGAAGCGGCGAAGAAACGCTTCTTCATCCTTGGCTTCAAAAAAAGCCGTCGATGGCGTCCCTCAAAGTGAAGCGCTCCATGCTCGCCGCTGAAAGGAAAACTGCAGGCGCTGGTCAGAAAAAAGACGGCATGAGAAAATGATGACACTATAAAAAGCCAACGCCGAGGAGAGGCTGAATGGCGCTCCAGCGCGGAAAAATACTCGAGCGCGACTCGCGTCTACAGCGATAAAAATCACGAAAGCGAAGCGGCAAACGGGAGCCCAAAGCCGCAAAAGCCGTAAAAAGCCGACCGCGCCGCAGGTTTGACAAATCGACGATTTGACCGTCGATTTGAGTAGGGGGATTGAGGGTGGAGCGCCCCAACAAGCAAGCTGATTTCGGAGAAACGCCGTTAGGCGCGATGCGGAATCCCCCAAATGCTCTAAAAACCGAAATCGCTATTTTTTAGCTTTTCCCAGGTGGCGCCATCGCAAATATTGCCGCCGACAATAGTCACAATTTCAAATCGTAATAGGCATGCCTCTTGTCTCCGACTTTTCTATAGTTCCGTCACTGACCATCTCATGAAGCAAAGCTCCGACTCGCCCTTCGCTTAATCCGATACCTGTCGCAAACTCAGAGACTTTTTTCTGACCATGTTTTTCAAGAAAATAGACGATATTTTGCTTCCTATCGGACACGGCGGCCGATAGACGACCGATAGGCGGCCGATAGGCGGCCGAATGACAACCGCTTGAAGACCGCTTGATGACCTGGTGGCCGATAGTCGACCGATAGCGGCCGATAGGCGACCGATTGACAACCTATTGACTACCGCTTGATGACTGATTGATGACTGATTATCAGCTAATAGGCGGCCGATAGATTGCCAATAGGCGACCAATAGGCGGCCGATTCCGAGCGACGACGCGTTTTGGCCTGCTTATCGCCATTTCTTTTCCCCGCAAATCGCGCGAAAACATGAAACGAGAACCGACGCCGCCATTACGTCCTCTCTTTAATAGGACTCTTCCTATTTAGGCCGCAGAAGGATTAGCCTAACCCCGTCCGGCTTCCGAACAAGCGATCAAGCAATCTAGCTCCGAAACGTCAAGATGTTGGCCGGCCAATGTTCCGACGTCGGCGTCAAATGGCGTCAGTTCGTTCCGAGAGGTTTCTTCTAAAGCTCCGGCCAATTACTGGGCCGGCACGAACCTGACCAATTGAATTTCGTTTTCGGTTCCCAGTCTCAGCATCGGTCCGAAAGTGCCGGCTCCCTGAGAAACCAGCACGACCATGTCGTCGAGCTTGTATCTTCCCTTATACATGGGAAAACGACTCTTTATGATGAGGGTTCCCGGAAACACCTGTCCTCCGTGGGTATGGCCGGAAAGCATGGCCTTGGCGCCGTAGGCGGAGGCGTATTTCATGCCCACCGGACTGTGATGGATCACCACTATAGGCCGCTCGGAACTGGAGGCGATTTTGGGCAGCTCTTCGGACATGGCCAGAGCATTGACCTGATGAGCGTCCGTGCTCTCCGGATCCGCGTTCATATACTCGAGACCTATGAACTGAATGCCGTGAGTGTCGACCAATTGGGAACGCAAAACGACTATTCCCGCATTTTTGACCATGTCGACGACTTCGTCCACGCCCACGTAGTATTCGTGGTTGCCGGTGGTAAAGTACTGCTCCGCAGGCAAATTCTTGAATTGATCGAAAATTTCCGGCTTCAAGGCGAGTCGAGAGTCGACCATGTCCCCGTTGTAGAAGATGATGTCCGGCTTCAGCTCGGCGACGGCCGCCAGGATCGTTTCAAGATACGCCTCGCCCCGACTGGCGCCCAAATGCAGATCCGGCGCGTGAAGGACGCGAACTTCTCTTTTTAGGTTGGGCAAGGCGATCTCATGCTCGGTCACGATGAAAGATCTGGCCTCGATCGCACCATAAATGACCAGACCGGCGCAAAGAAGCAGACCGAAAATAGCCTGTTTCTTCAAAAGAGGTTTTGGAGAAAAAACTTTCACTTTCTTGGCTGACGGGAACAATAATTTCCGCAGCAGACAAATCAACTGAACCAGACGAAGGTAGAAGAAAAGGTAGACCTGGAAAATGAAAAACAAACCCAAAAAATCGTACAAAAAAGCGACGACGTAACTGGGTTTCGTGGACGCTCCGCTGGCGACCAAGGCGAAATAGCCAGCCAGAAAGAGCAGAGTCAAAATTTGAAAGGGCCAGACCCTTTTTTTGGATCCGAACATTTTTCTTAAGAAATAAGGCTCGTAGAAGGCCGAAAAGACCAAAACAGCCAGTATGGCCATGAACATGAGGCTTCTCCATAATACGTCGGCCCTGGCGAAACCGGACGCGTAAAGGGGCTTAAGTGCAATCGATCTTTCGCCCTAAGCGAAGGGCGCTAAAGACTTGAAGAAGCCCGGGGGTTGACATGCCTCTTCAGTCTAAGGCGGCCGACGATGGACGAATTCGTTTTGGAGAAAAGCGTTCCCGACCGAGCGAGCCATGCTCTGGCCGGACTAAAAACTTGATGAAATTCCATCAAATCTTCTTGGCTGAAAAGATCCGGACAACCAAGATATAGGCGGAGGTTTACGAAAAAAAACGTCTGGAACAGCCTTTGTTTGGGGGCAGGCGAACCAGGGAAGTCGCTCGTCTAATTCGCTTCCGCGAAAAAGCTCTGACGTTCGTCCTCCCGTCGACGCTAATGAAAATAAAAACGCTATAAAGCGGCTAAGAAGCCAAGGAGGCGCTTCCGCCAAATTTTGACGCGTATTTGCGTTAGGCTATCTTGGAACCATTGGATTTGCGTTAGGCCTTCTCCGGACGATTCGTTCGAAATTGAACCGCCCCCCGCGCCAAAGGCCCAGCGCCGGGAATTTGCTCCGCCAGTCGTCGGCTCGCTAATTTCCTAATGTTTGCTTGTGTTTTTTATTCCTTGAGATGTCGAGACATTGAAATATTCGAACTTCACGTCGTCAAGTTCGCCTTTTGACGATCTTGACGACGGCAATGGAAACTTTTTCGGCAAAAAAACTTTTCAATTCCCTATCTTTGGCCGAGGCGTTCAAAAGCTGAAATTATCGCTCTCTGACGGCGGCCTTCGCCTTTTGCCGCGCGTCATATAGCGGATGAAGCCTAGAAAATTTCCAAAGTTCTTCTCGAAAGCGGAAGCGCCAGTCAGACTCGAAATAGTCTCGAACGTCGAAAGCCGATCGCCGCATTTCGCTAATTTTCGCAAATCCTGGAAGAGGCTCGAAAGAGTCGTTTTTGGCCGAACAGATCACAAAAGTAGCCTGGCGGCCATCATCAAGGGCGGAAACGATCAAGGGCCGCCACGATCAACGGCCGTCACGATCATCGGCTGGCCTTAGCCGCAAGAAAAAACCAAAACCAGCCCCGCGCCAATATGCTCCCGCCTCTATCCGTCCGCCGCCTCCGGGGCGAGCAGAACCAGCGGTCAATAGACTGCGGCCAAGGCCGCGTGAAAAATAACGCCCTATATTCGCGAACTGACTTTTTCGATGAAAAAGGTCAGGCGAAGGGAAGCAGATTTGGCTAATTTTTGGCGCTTTTGAAATTGGCGGCTTGTTAATTGGCGAAACTTGGCGATTTGAAAAATTGCAGCTTTTCTGAATTTTTGGAAATTGAACTTCTATTCAGCGTCGAAAAACAGTCACACAAAAAAACGCAGAGGGCGAAGACGACGACAGCGGTCGTTTTCTCACGGAAGCTAAAGGGTTGATGACGGTTTTCCGACTAAAATTCTGGATTTCGGCAATTGTTTTTTTCTAAAATGGCGGCGACCAAGCCGAGAGCCCGCAAAGACAACGAAACGGAATGAGGAAACAAGCCAGGCTCCTTGTCGGAAACGCAAGTGTCCCCGGCTAGGCCAAGCCAGCCGACTTTCAGACTCTTCAAGGGCTCCAAAAAACTGGAATGGTTCGGGGTGGTGACCAAGGCCACCACTCCGGTCTTGACGCCAATTCGCGTCAGAACTTCCTCATCCACTTCCGCCCAGTCCGACACGGGCAGGAGCTCGAACTGGCCCACCTGCTGAGCGGCTCTGATGTCGAACTCCAGAGAATTGACCGAAGCCAACGTGACTTTCAGACCGGCCCTGGAGCCGATGGCGGCGGTTTCCAGAGCCAGCTGGTCGTCGCCGAAGATGAAAAGACGGCCCAAACCAGGGTTCAAGGGCAGCAGCGACCAGCGGCCGCCGTCTTTTGACAATCGGGGAGGAGTGAAAGGTCCGCTGACGGAGAGGACGTGACGAGAAACCTTGAGCGCCGGAGGGCCGTCCGGTCCTCCGCCTTCCTCCTTGGCCATGGTCAAAAGCCAAGCCGCCCAGGCCTGGTCCCGGCCATTTAGGGCTTCTCGCCAAAAAAACAGAGCCTTCTCGCCGGATATGCGTTCCGAAAGGGTGTTGACGCCGCCGACCACCATGGAGGCCGACTGGCCTATCTGGAGACCAGCGGCCAAATTGGAGACGGCCAACTCCTGATCCTCGCCTAGTTCGCTGGCCAAAAAATGACCCCGCTCGTCCAAGACAGCCGCTTTGGCCACATTTTTCATCTCGGCGAGGGTCAGCACCGGGGCGCGTCCTTCGGACAGCTCTTTGACCAGAAATGACAGCCAGTTGCTCAAGAGAATAGGCTCCAAGAATTCTGCGATCCGCCCCGAAGGCCTTCCGCGCTCGAGGGCCTTTTGCCCAAAAAAGGGAGAGCGGAAAGGGCGACAAAAAGTGGAATATGAAAATGATCGATTAACGGAAAAAAAAAGAAAAAACGGCCAAACAAAAGTCGCCGCCGAACGGCGATTCCAGAGTCGATTCGTCCAACGACCATAAACTTCGATGGACTTTTAATAGGACGCTCAAAAAATTTTTTGGAGAGAAAACATTTTCCGCAAAAAGAGCGAAAACGCGTCGTCATTGAACCATTTAATCAGTTAGATCAAGCGTTTGCGAATTTAACGTTTCCGAACGCCCAGCCCCTGATTCGGGACTGTCCTATTCGGAATCGTCAAATGGAAACGTCAGCTCGGAAACGTCCGAACGGAAACGTCCGAACGGAAATGTCCGATCTGGTCTGGTCGCGGAGTCGCCGCGTTTCCAAAAAATCCGTTTGCCGTTCGTTTTTGGCGGATCCTTCGAAGGGACTTTGAACCATAAAACGGGGTCTTGGACAAAAAACCAGACTCTACAGCCCAAAAAACTAGACTCGGCCGACCTTAAACTGGACTCAACCGCTTTGACCGACGGCTCTGTCGACCTGAGCCGCCTGATCCAGAAGATAGGCTTTGATGAACCCGGAAATGTCTCCGGCCAAAACGGAGTCGACGTTGCCGCTTTGATGACCGGTTCGGTGATCTTTGATCAGGCGATAAGGCTGCAAGGTGTAGGAGCGGATCTGGCTGCCCCAGGCGATGTCCTTTTTGTTGTCGTGCATCTTCTTGACTTCGGCCGCTTTTTTGCTTTCCTCCAGCTGATAAAGCCTGGCTCGGAGCACTTTCATGGCCAAGTCCTTGTTGCGATGCTGACTCTTTTCATCCTGACACTGAACGACGATGTTGGTCGGCAGGTGAGTGATTCGCACGGCCGAGCTGGTTTTGTTGACGTGTTGACCGCCGGAGCCGCTGGCCCGGTAGGTGTCGATCCTCAAATCCTTGTCGTTTATCTCCACGACGATGTCGTCGTCTATTTCCGGGGTGACGAAGACGCTGGCGAAGGAAGTGTGACGGCGGCTTTGCGAGTCGAAAGGCGAAATGCGAACCAAACGGTGAATGCCGACTTCGGTGCGCAGAAGACCGTAAGCGTATGGCCCGGAAATGGTCAAGGTCACGCTCTTGAGGCCAGCTTCGTCGCCTTCGAGCCTGTCCAGAATCTGAGTCCGAAAATTGTTGCGGTCGGAGTACATCAAATACATCCGCAGCAGCATCTGCGCCCAGTCCTGAGCTTCCGTGCCTCCCGCTCCGGCGTGAATGTCCATAATGGCGTTGTTGAAATCGTTGGGCTCGGACAGAGTCCTTCGGATCTCATACCCGTCCAGTTCGGAGGTCAAGGAGGCTATTTGAGAGGATATGTCCTCAAATTGGGATTCGTCGTTTTCTTCGAGAGCGAAGTCCAGCAGAAGAGCCAGCTCCTCGCCGTCCGTGTCGAGCTTCGTCCAGGCCGACAGCTTGTCCGAAAGCCTGGTCTGTTCTTGACCGACCGCCTGAGCGTTTTTAGGATCGTCCCAAAAGTCCGGCCGCCCCATCTGCTCGTTGAGCTCGGTCATCCTGGCGTTCAAAGAGTCCAGGTCAAAGGTACCCCCTAAGGATGTTCAGTCGTTCGGTCAGTTCCTTAACTAGCGGTTTTAAATCCAAAAGCATGATAAATACCTTTCTCTAAGCCGGACATGTCATTAAAGGACTCGGCGAGGAAAATGACATTCCGAGTCCGAGCATTACCTGCATAATAAAATAAGATAGCTTAAATTTAAGTAAAAATCAAGAATTAATTTTTTAGGACCGCTTTGTCGCCGAATTGGCGGTTTCGCCGGGGTCAAGACACAATCAGGCATAAGCAAATTTTATATGACTGAAAGAAAGTTAAATCATGGCTGCAATAATTTCAACAAACTTTATTGCAGGTCTTTGCCGCATCTTTAACAACGGATTAGCAGGATAAATTCTTCAAAATGCGCCATTATTATTGGATTTATGGGCGACTGAGCGGCGGCGCCGAAGACGTGTGGCTCTACTTCCTCAATGCCCTGTAGCGAAAATTCCACACCATGGAACGGCCGCCCCTCCTCTCGCCCGAGACCTGCAAGGGGCGAAAAGGTAAATATCAGAATTTCGTAAAGGAATTGATTTGAAGAGCGACTAGGTCCGGCTGGCCCGACTCTTGCATTATCATGCCCGCAAGCGAAACAGGTAGGTCGCCGGTTTCAGAAAGAGGAAGGCTGTCGAAAAAAATGCACAACCACCAAAAAACGATCAAGCAACGCATTCAAGTCAGCGGCAAAGGTCTGCACACCAACGCTCAAATTGACATGATTCTGACTCCCAAGCCCGCCAACTACGGGATTTGGTTTCTGAGAACCGACGACCCGGCCAATCGGCCCGTTCTGGCGGCCAATCAAAACGTTTCCGACACCTCTCTGGCGACTTCCATCGGGACGGACGGAGAGCAAGTCGGCACTGTGGAACACTTCCTGGCCGCCCTTACTTGCCTTGGCGTCAACAACCTGCAAGTGGACATAAACGGCTGCGAAACCCCGGCTTTCGACGGTTCCGCTTTGCCTTGGATCGAACTTTTGAGAAATGCCGGCCTAAGAACCCTCAACGCCCCAAGATCCTACTATCAAGTCAAACGTTCTTTCGAGCTTCGCGACGGCGACAAAAGGATCGCCGTTGAGCCGGCTTCCGAAATGTCCGTCGATTTCACCATTGATTTTCCTGGCCACATCAACAATCAGAGAAAAGCTTTTTCCTTCACGGAGAACGGCTTCATCTCCGACATAGCTCCGGCCAGAACCTTTTGCCTCTTGTCCGAAGTTGAGAAGATGCAAAAAATGGGCAGAGCCCTGGGCGGCGGACTCGACAACGCCGTAGTCATCTCTGGAGATGGTGCCATATTAAACCAGGAGGGCCTAAGATTCCCGGACGAATGCGTTCGCCACAAAATCCTCGACTTTTTCGGGGATATGACCTTGGCGCAAGCCCCGGTCATCGGTCGCTTCACGGTAGAGAAATCCGGCCACTCTTTTAACCAGAGGTTCTTATCCGCCATTCTGCGGACCCCAGGTCTTTTGGAACTGGTCTCGCCGACCAAATCCGCCGAGGAACCATATCTGCCCATGGCAGCCACGAACCCTAGCCTTAACCCGGCCTGGGCTCATTAGGACTCCGTCGTCGATCGCCTTCGAAATCGCGCCGCCCCCTCGGAGCAGCTCCGTTTCGAACCGAACCCTCGACGAAGCGCCTCTCATAAAGCCTTAGCTTATCGGTTTTCCGATAAAGATATCTTTTCGCTCTCCATAGCCCGAAAGCTGTTCTTCCAGCAGCCTTCGGGCTATTTCCTTTTCGAGCGAAATCGCGAAGGCCCGCTCGAATTCAAAGCGGCAACTTTGGCCAATCATGAGATTTGACCCTATGTTGGCGGACCGCCTTGGGCGAACGGGAAAAACCGATATTTTCGTTCGCTTGGCCTTTGTCAAACATTTATAATGAAAGGAGTCGAGCGGCCAACATTCGAGGCTTCATTCAACTATGGAGAGGCCTCGTCTTCGACCCGTTTCCAAAGCGGCGGACAAAAGCCTT
>JAIRTO010000206.1 GCA_031254895.1 Deltaproteobacteria bacterium | reverse complement strand
TTTTGGCCTTTAGTAATTTACGTAAGCGGGCTGCTGCGAAACGTGAATCTCCACTCGACGGTTTCTGGCCCGTCCGGAGCTGGTGGCGTTGTCGGCAATGGGCTCAAGTTCGCCCCGGGATTGTTCCTGCAGCCTGGCCGGAGACACTCCGTTGCGGACCAGCTCTCTGATGACCGCTTGGGCGCGTCTCAAGCCCAAGGAATAGTTGTATGATTCCGTTCCGACATGATCGGTGTGTCCGACCACGTCGACGTTGATGTTCGGGTTGTTGGCCAAAACTCTGGCCGCCTGCTGAATGTGCGGCAAGAATTCGCTTTTGATGATGGACTTGTCGAAATCGAAGAAGGCCGCGTAAGCCACGATCCAGCAACCGCGATCGTCCACGGGCGCTCCCAAAGGCGTGCCGGGGCATTGATCCAAATCGTCAGGAACTCCGTCCTGATCTTCGTCGCCTATCTGCGGGTTGCGGCAGGAACGGCCGTCGATGAGGCGGACGACGTCATACTGGCTGACCATGATTGCCCAATCTTTGGCCGTGCGGCCCTTGAAGTCTCTGGCCCCGCAGGCCGCTCCGTTGTTGAGGAGAATCTTGGCTATGCTGTGACGGCCGGCCCAGGCGGCCCAATGGAGAGGAGTGGCGCCGTATTCGTCAGGAGAGTTGACTCTGGCGCCCGCCCGCAAGAGCAGGTTGACGGCGTCTTCCTGGTTCAGGTAGACGGCCCAAGTCAACAAAGGCCAGCTCGTGGTGTTGAAGGGCTGGCTGAAGATGGACAGGTCATCTCCGAAAACGACTTTAGGCTTGAGCCCCACTCTGGCCAAATTGGAGTTGGGATCCGCGCCCTGATCGCGCAGGGTGGCCATGGCCGAAATGTTGCCCTCTGATAGAGCCATGAACATGCCTTGATCCGCCACCAGTTGTTGAGAGAGCCTGGCCTCCGGACCGATTTGGGCCTGGGCAGAGACCGTGAGGCACATGATGAGCAGCGCAGTCATGGCGGTGAGCAATCTTGTCATAATGAAAACTCCGCTTTGTGATTCCATCCCCGGAAGGGGCTCATGAACCAAGCCGAACATAAGTCGAAAAGCTCGTTGACCGAGCCTCATTTGAATTCGACGAGAATTTTTGGTTCATTGGATAAAACCCCTACGGTGACCAGCTCAGCTTCAGAGCGTCCGCAGGGCAGAGACAGTTCCAAGGCGACGGAATTGCGTCTCTCGTTTATGGCTCTGGCGACGAAAGCCGTTATGTCGTAGAGCACCCAACCAGGCGTGGTCGGCGAGGGGACAACCGGATTGCCCAGGCTTTGCAGCATGTCTCCGGTCAGCAGACGTCCGCGAAGCTGGCCAGTTTGAGCGAAAAAAGCCATGTTGTTGTGGACGTAAACGGCCAGAACGGCTTTTTGCACCCGAGCCGCGTCAGGATAGACGGCTAGGTCGAAATTCGTCTGCAGGGTCGTCGAACGGCCCGGAGGCCCTCCATAGCTGCAGTTTTCGGCGTCAGGAGTCAATTCGCTGCAGCCCAAGACCAAGGTCTTCATCCCTCTGAGCGAATGAGAGTTGAGCGGGGCCTCAACCCAAGCCCTCATGTCGAAGGGCGCTATGGCTACCTTGCAGCTGTCGGCGGCAGCCGGACTGTAAACCCTCTGGAGACCCATGAGGTCTGTTCGGTTCCGGCCTTCGCAAGGGGCGATCATCCGAACCTGACTTGTCGGGGCCTTGGCCGCTCCGCAGCCGGCAGCCAGCATTGACAGAACGACAACTGCCATGGCCGAAATGACTAAAGCTCTAATCATGTAAATTCACCATAGAAACCTTCGACCCGCAAGTCGAGGAAATATGTGCTTCAAAGTCGTTTTAGGAAGCACCGACTGACTTTTTTTCGTTTAAGGCGGGCCTTTTGACCTATTCGTCGCCGGCCGACATTTCGACCTGATTCGGAGGCGCCGCCGCTCGGTCGTCGGCGAGGCGGTCGTCAAAAGTCAGAAGAACGAAAGCTGCAGCTGACTTTTCTCATGGAAACGAAAAAAAAAGATTCATGGACGGCGACGCGACTTTCGGCGCGGCCTTGGCCTTTTTAATATTGTCGGCGAACAAAGCGGCCATAAACGCCATGTTTTGGCTCCGCCGCCTTGAACGCCTTTTGGCGTTCGATTCCAGACGAAGGTTTTGGCATTGTTTTGCGCGCGAAATAAACGAAAGGGCTTCGCAAAAAAGCGAAAGAGACGATTTTTCGGCCCGGAAAGTCAAACTTCTGATCCGGAACCTTATGACGCGTCGTCAGTTATTTGGACGCCGTCAGTTATTTGCCCGGCGAAACGAAAGAGCCGGCCGGCTCCACGTAAGGCGGATCCAGCCGTCTTTCCGGACCGGGATCCAGAGGCACGAAGATCATGACTTTGTCGGCCACCAAAATGGGATCCACGGTGTAGGTGATGCTGGCCACGTAACTCACCGGCTCAAGATCCGTGTTTCTTTCGTCTCTGGATTTGGTTCTAATGGAAGAAGCGCGGGTGGCCGGGATCAGCGTTTCGATTCTGGCGCCGATGGAGACGTTGCCCTTGTATTGAAGCAGATTTCCCAAAGGCTGTCCGTAATCTCCCCTGGAACGATCCGGCTCGTGGATGACGTTGCCGATGGAGTAGACGGGGAAGGAGCGGAAATAAGGATCGCTGTCCTCATAAGTGTCCGAGTCCAAAATTTTGGCCACGTCTTCCGTGAAGCGAATTACGACCTGATCCCCGGTGGACAGCATGGTCCTTCCAGGATTCGTCTGGGAAAAGCCGTCGTCGACGATGGTGGCCCCGCGGTCTATGGAGCTTATGATTTCGCCGACTTCTCTGACTTCATAGTATTCGTCCACGACCGCCTGAGTGGACGGGTCTACGCGTTTGATTCTGATTCTGTTCACTCCGGTTCCGCCGAGGCCTCTCACGTCGGCCGCGAAGGAGACGAATTTTGGAAAAGACCTGCCCAGAAGTTGGTTGGCGCGGTATAGGGCCGTCGGAGAAACTTCAGGCCGGGGCGGCATCGCGACCGGTTTGTTGAGACTCAGGGTTTCTTCGGAAAAGAGGTACAGAGTGTCTCCCGGGGTCAGTCTGTTCGGGTTGGCCAGAAAATTCTTGTTGGCCGTCAACAGCCGACGGCCCAGATTGGCTTTGCCGTAATGGGCTCTGGCTATTTTGCTGAGAGTGTCGCCTTGTTGGACGACGTAGGGCTGCCCGTTCTGGGCCTGAACCGCAGCGGGCAAAAAAACGAACATGACCAGCATGGCTGAGAGAATCGTAAAAGGTTTCATAAGAAAACACCCAAGGAAACCTTCGCGTAGCCGAAGGAGGAATTAGAAACAGAGTCGCCGTCATTCGCCGTTCGACCGCGACCGGCGTTTTTCGCCGAGGCGGACGCGACGTCGCGAAGTCGCCTTGTTCGCCTCCAGTCAAGGATTGACCGATCGGAGAAGGCGAAGACGCTTCGTCTCGGCGGACTATTCGCAAAAAAAGACGCTTCGTCGAACAGGCTTGAAAAAAAAACGAAAAAAACAGTCGAGGGGTCAACAAAAGCTTGATGAAATGACCATGGCTGTCCGAACCGAAGTTTCCGCCGGCCAGTTCCGTCGGCGGCCGCTGCGGACGGCGGTCGTTTTGGGCAAAGGGCGGCGAGACGGCAGGAACGAAGAGCAAAAACGACGGCGAGCCAAAACGACGGAGAACAAAAAACGACGACGAACAAAAAAAACGACGGCGGAGAAAAAGGCGAATGAGAGAACGCCCTTCTAGACGTCGGCCTGTTTGTGACTGGCCGACGCCGCCGGTTCTCTTTTTTTGGCGCCCGCGTCGCTTCGGCGCCAAGAAGCGACTTTTTGCCTGACGAAACTGAAAAAGACTGAAAAAAGCCGACAAATCAGCCAGGACGACCCTCTAGAGCCTCTAAGACATCGGCTAATTTGTGTCAAAACATTTTTGTGACACTATATGTCGATTTCTTCTCGCCTGATGAGCCTATATCTGGCGTTTTCTAGTCTGTTGACTAGAATTAAGATCAATTACCTTTAAAAAAACCGTACTTATGATAAACTGAAAAAGATGAATAAGTCAATATTTTTTTTTAATCGCAGGTTGTCTCAGCTTTTAAGGCGTCCATAGGGAAAAAGCATCGGTTAATATTAAATGCCGTTGTCAAAATAGATGTAATGAATGTAATTTTGCTGGGACTAAGTTTAATATGGTAAAAAGTTGCTTTAACTTTATTGATATTTTCGTCTATTTTATTCAAGTTGTCCAGTCTTTCCTTGTTTCGCTTCGCCAAAAAATGTCGTCTGTCGATAGTTTGTCCAGTCGATTGCTTGTCCAGGCGATTGTTCCGGGAAAAGCCGGCGACAGGTCGGCCGAAAAGCGGCGCGACAAACCTCGTCGCCAAAAAAACGTCTGGCCAAGGTTCGCGTCTATTCGCCGCCAGCCTAAGGCGGAAAAGGGGAGGGCCGCTTTTGGCGCTTCGACGAAACGGCGGCCCCCGGCCGGCGAGACTTCGCCAGTCCAGAGACTCCGCCAATCAAAGGAGCGTTCCATGGCGGCTGACGTCTTCGCCGTTCGCGACGAGTCGGCGGAAAAAACCGAAATTTGATTTGCACTTTTTATTTGAAACTATATAATGTTGGTGTTGTTCTTCCTTTTAAGAACAAATATCCCTTCGCTTCGCCGACGTTTTTGGCGGGCGAGGCGGTTCTTTCAAGGCCGACCATAGCTCGGAAGTCTTTTTGGGGCCTGTTTTTCGGCGGAACGCTTTTTTGGAGCCAAACGCCTTTTTCGGCGCCAGACGCCTTTTTCGGCTTTTGCTCGGTCGGAACTCCGCCGCCGGACTTAAGCCCCGCGCATCGAAGCAAAACTACATTTCCAGCCTGTTTCCCCGGGCCGCCTTTTGCATGGAGGAAAGCGGCATCGCCAGTCAAATCCAAACAAAGCGCTCATCTGAGCGTTCATCTGGGCGCTCATCCGGGCATACATCCGGGTCGAACGCTCGGCAAGTGGCGGTCATAGGCGCCGGAGCTTGGGGCACCACCTTGGCCCTTCACGCGGCCCGCCAAGGCCTTTTGGTCAAACTTTGGGCGCGTCGTCCGGAACTGGCCGATCAGATTCAGAAGGACAGGGAAAATCCCGCCTTCGTGCCCGGCCAGAAATTGCCTTCCACCATGGTCGTCAGTTCCGATCCGGTCGAAGTGGTCAAAGGGGCCTCCCTCATCATTTGGGTCGTGCCCAGTCACGCCTTTCGCTCCGTTTGCCGACTCTTTCTTCCCGCCGCTTCTCCGAAAGCCGTTCACGTCAGCGCCTCCAAAGGCATAGAAGACGAAACCTTTTCCACCATGACTTCCATTTTGGCGCAGGAGGCCGACTATCCGGTCAAGGCTGGAGTTCTGTCCGGTCCCAGCTTCGCCAAAGAAGTGGCCAAAGGCTTGCCTACGGCCGTCACTTTGGCCTTCCGCGACGAAGCTACGGGCAATTTCGTGCAATCGTTGCTTTCGGCTCCAGTTTTTCGCCTCTACACTTCTCAGGACGTTTTGGGGGCGGAGCTGGGCGGCGCTCTGAAAAACGTCTACGCCATAGCCGCCGGCATATCGGACGGCCTGGAATTGGGGCTCAACGCCAGAGCTTCCCTCATCACCAGGTCCATCGCCGAGATGAGCCGGATCGCCAAGGTCATGGGGGCCAACCCTTTGACCGTAAGCGGCTTGTCGGGCGCCGGCGATTTGATTCTGACGGCGACGGGGGAATTGTCCCGCAACCGTCGGGTCGGGCTGAGACTCGGCTCCGGAGAGAAGCTTGAGGATATACTCTACGGAACTCATGAAGTGGCCGAAGGCGTCAAAAACGCCAAAAGCGTTTGGGGTTTGGCTCAGACCAAAGAAGTCAGCGCTCCGACGGCCAGGGAAGTTTTTCGAGTTCTGTACGAAGGCAAACAGCCTCGCCAAGGCATGGTCGACTTGTTGACGCGCCGTCTCAAGCAGGAATTGCCTTCCGAAATTTTGGCTCAGGCGTTGCTTTGATTTTCCGGAACGTCACCCGCCTCGGCCTCATGGGCGGCACTTTCAATCCCGTCCACCTGGGGCATCTTCGGGCGGCCGAAGAGCTGACGGAACGTTTGCGGCTCGATCGCCTGATTTTCATGCCCTCGGCGGCTCCGCCGCACAAGCCTGATTCGAATCTGGTCGGCTTCGACGAGCGGTTGCATATGCTGCGCTTGGCCGTGCAAGGGCAAGACAAATTCGTCGTCTCGGATCTGGAAAATTCGTTGACCAAACCCAGCTACACCGCCAACACTCTGCGGGTCGTGTCCGGCATGACGGATCCGGGCTGTCGGCTGTTTTTCCTGGTCGGCTTCGATTCTTTCAGAACCGTCGCCCAGTGGCGGGATTGCTCGGATCTTTTCCGTTTGGCTTCCTTCGCCGTCTTCCGCCGTCCCGGACTGGGTTCGGGTCTTGATTCCGTCAAAGAAGTCCTGACTCCTTTTTTGGGAGCCGAACCGGACGTCGAGCTTGATCCCGACGGTTGGGGCGGCTCTCTCGTTTGGCCAGGGTTCCAGTCCGTTCTCTATTATTCCGGATGCACCTTGGAAATATCTTCGACGGATCTGCGTCAACGGCTGGAAGAAGGCCACTCGGTGCGCTATCTTGTGCCTGACCTCGTTAGGGAGCACATTGTCGGCCATCGATTTTATCGAGGAGCAACTTGAAGATGCCCGCTCATTTGATGACGGAAGGGTATTCCGGTTCGCGCAGACGGGTTCTTCAACTTTTTTTGGAGGTGTAAATGAGTTCCAAAAGCCAGGCGTCAAGCCAGGCCACGCGCCGAACGGCCACGGTCAAGAAAGGCGAATCAGGCTCAGTCGGCGAGCTGCGGACGGCTTCAAAGTCGTCTCTTCAGGCTGGGGAAGGAGCGGCTCCTTTCGGCTCAGAAAAAGACGCCGTTTCTTCGAGCGGCTTCGGCAAAAATGCCGGAGCGAGATCTGGAGCCAGAGCCGCAAGATCGGTCAAACGAGAAACTGCCGAAAAGAAGCCGCAGAGCGGCAGGAGCGGCCAAGCGACGGCTTCTCGAAAAGTCGCCGGAAAAGCCTCGAACTCCCTAGCTCGAGGAAAAAGCGATCTCGGTTCGGCCAAGACTTCCGACAAATCAACGGCGACGAAAACTTCGACGAGATCGTCCAAAGCTGCCCCAAGCTCCGGAAAACCGGAAAAAGCGCCAGGCCGGTCTGTCTCTTCGGTCAAGAGATCGCCCCTCAAAACCCGGACGACTTCCGCCGAGACGACTTCCGCCGGGACGGTTCCGCGCAAGGCCGTCTCGCCCAAAACAGGCGCGGCTGGCGGCGCGGCGCCGAAGAAAGCTCCGGCGACCAAAACAGCCGTCAAGAAAACTATTTCGGCCGTCGCAGGCTCGTCGAAGAAGGAAAGCCGAAGCGCCGGGGTTGGAGAAAAGCGCTCTTCATCGGCCGAACAGAAGAAAATCGCGCCCAAAGCAGTTTCCAAGACCGGCTCGAAGACAGTCTCCAAAACAGTTTCAAAGGCCGGCTCGAAGACTGGCCCGAAGACCGTCTCGAAAATGGGCTCGGCCGTCATGAAAGCCGACCTGTCCGCGGAAGATCTCGTCGGCCTCCTTCAGTCCGAAAAATCGGGCGATTCTTTCGCGGAGTCGAGCGGCGCCGACGTCGAACCGTCTTTTGGAGACGGCGAACCAAAGAGAACGACGACAGGTTTCGGCCAAGCCGCTTCGGCCAAGGACGGCGAGGAAGCCTCGGCGGCTCCGACGAGCAGAGCGCGCTCTTCGCGAAAAGGCAAGATTCGCCGGCTTCAAGGTCAGGATTTGGCCGCTTTGGTGGCGGCGGCGGCCAGCGAGCACAAAGTCGTCTCGCCGACGGTGCTGGATCTCTCTGGTTTGAGTTCCGTGGCCGATTACTTTTATGTCGCCAGCGCCGACAATCCCCGGCAGATCAAGTCGATCGCCGAAAAGATCGTCCGACGGGCGAAGGAGGCCGGAATCAGGCCGCTAGGCGAGGAAGGCCTGAACCAGGCGGAGACGCGCTGGGCCTTGATCGATTTCGGCGAGGTGATCGCCCATATTTTTCTGGCCGAGGCCAGGGCCTTGTACGATTTGGAAGGACTGTGGGGAGACGCTCCTAAACTTGCGGTTTCCGACAGAGGAAAAATCGGACGAAACGACAACGGCCCAAAATGACGAGCGGCTTATAGGGCCGAGCATTTGGCCGTTTTCGGCGATCTGTCGCAGTTTCCGCGATCTTTCGCCGCCGGGGGCCATGTCCTGACGCCGTCTAGCCATGTTTTGACGTCGTTTGACCATGACCTTGTCGCCAAAGGGGCGATTTTGATCCCCTCGCTCTTGAAACGGCGCGGATTTCGGTTCGGGAAAGGGACCTCGTCCCCCGCCAGGTTTGATCGTTTCAAAAAGCGTCGAACCCCGCTTTTTGGCCGACCGTTTTTTTTTGGGCCGTTCGCCTTTGGCGTCGAGTCGGAGTCCGACGGCTGAAGAGGGCCAAATTCTTCGATTTGGCGGTCGGCCTGGATCCGGCGGTCGGCGACATGACGGAACGGCGGCGAGTCGACGCGGCATAGTCAGGCTCGATCTTGAACAGTTTTCAGCCAACTGTTGATGTTTAGCCGCGTTTTATGATAAGATTTCTGTTGTCGATTGTTTATAGCGTCAGGGAGGACGATTTGAGGATTTTTCCATTGCTTTCCGCTGCCTGTTTCTTGAATATGGTTTTTATTCCAGATCGAACTTTCCAATCTATGGAGGACGGTCGTGTGCGCCAATTCTAAGGTTCCCCAGACTGCCCCGACTGGAGAGCTGGCGGAAGAAATCGAAGCCTTCCGTCAGTTTTTGCGCGATCGCGGTTACCGAGTGACCAAGGAACGCGAGGCCATAGCCGAATCGATCCTCCGCAATCGCGACCACTTCGACGTAGACGAGCTTTTCTTGAGTTTACGCAACAAAACGCCCATCTCCAAAGCCTCCATCTATCGGGCCATCCCCCTTCTCATCGAATCAGGTCTTTTGGCCGAGGTTTATTTGGAAAACGGCCACATGCACTACGAAAGGGTTTACGGCCGCGAACACCACAGCCACTTACGGTGTCTGAAGTGTCACAGCATTTTCGAATTCAGCGCCCCGGAACTTCCCAGCCTTGAAAAAAGGATCTGCAAACAGGAAAATTTCAAAAGCGAAGGACACAAGTTCGAGATTTGGGGGCTGTGTTCTGTTTGTCAATCATTGAAAAACTGATCCGTCGAAAAACTGATCCGTTTCAAATTGATCTCGTTGGCCGCATACGACTTATGAAACTTCATTTCGCGCTGTTTCACGCACTTGCTCCTGTGGAGTGATTTATGCCAAAAAAGACCATGGGCTCGGCCGCAACGCGTCGGGTCAATAGGGTTTCCGGCTTTTTTTGCGCCTTGTTGCTGACCGTTCTTTCCTTTTCCGGCGGGCCTGTTCAGGCGGCCAGTTCCGATTATGAAATCTATGAAGGCTTCAAGACTTTGGCCAGGATTTTTTACGAGGTCAACGTCAAGTTCGTCGAGGAGCCGAACAGTTCGGAAATGGTCACCGGAGCGGTGCGGGGCATGCTCAACACCCTTGACGCTCATTCTTCCTACCTGACTCCGGAGGAGATGAACGAATTTCAGCAAGAGTCCTCCGGCAGCTTCACCGGCGTCGGCATGGAATTGTCCTCCAAGGACTCCAACATCACGGTCGTCGCCCCCATCGAGGACACTCCGGCCTCCCGGGCGGGCCTGTTGAGCGGCGATCAGATCATCTCCATCGACGACAAGAACGTTCAAGACTTGAGCTTAAACGAAGTCGTCAAGCTCATAAGAGGTCCGAAGGGCACCAAGGTCACCATCACCGTGCACAGACCGGCGGTCAAGAAGATCCTGACTTTTTCCCTCATTCGCGATTTCATACCTCTTCGTTCAGTTCGTTCCGAGATCTTGAGTCCGGGCATCGGCTACGTGTCCATTTCCAATTTTCAAGCCGAGACGGCCAATGACGTGGAGAAGGCGGTCGGCGATCTTTCCAAGACGAGCCCCTTGACCGGTTTGGTTCTGGATTTGAGAAACGATCCCGGCGGACTTTTGGATCAGGCCATCAAAGTCAGCGGCCTTTTCATAGGGGCGGCTCCGGTGGTCAACACGAAAGGCCGGACTCCGGATCAGAATATGGAATACTCTTCCGATCAGCGAGCCATTTTGCCTTTCAATTGCCCCATAGTGGTGCTGGTCAACGAAGGCAGCGCCAGCGCCAGCGAAATCGTCGCCGGGGCCTTGCAGGACTATGGCCGCGGCACTATACTTGGGGCCAAGACCTTCGGCAAGGGCTCCGTTCAGAGCATCGTCCGCATGCCGGACGGCTCGGGGCTGCGTCTGACGACGGCCCGCTTCTTCACCCCTTCCGGCCGACCCATCCAGACCGAGGGCATCATTCCCGACGTGGAAGTGCCGAGTCTTTTGCCGGCGAATTATAAGCCCGTCAGAGAGATCGATCTGGAACGGCATCTTTTGGGAGCCAACGAGAAGCCAGGCGAATCAGCCGACGCCGTCGTCGAAGAATCGGCCGAAGAGACGGAAGAGACCGTCATGCCCACCAAGTCTTTTCGCGAGATGACCCTGGCGGAAAGACTGGAAGTCGACAAGCAGCTCAGCCAGGCTCTGGAAATGCTGCAAAAAGGTCAAGTGCGCAGCCGCTTCACCGGCGACGTTCCCTTTTCCACGCACAAGACTATAGGCTAATCTTAGCTGAGCCAGGCTGAGACGAGCCTTTCCTTTTTTCTCGCCGGAGGCCTTTTTGCGGCCTCTGGCGAGCTGACGGCGATTTTCGGGCAAATCGGCCCTAAGAGGTCGTCGCGAAATGACTTGCCGTCGTTCCAAAAAGGCGTTATCCTTCAGCCTCGGCAAAAAAGCCTGACCTAAAACGCCAAGTTATTTTTTGACAAGCTCCAAGACGCCGTCCATCCGCCTTTGACCGACCAATTGAAGTCGAGACGGCGAACGGCTCATAATCGTTCGATTCGGAGTTCAGCGACTTTTCTCGCCTGTACCCCTTGTCTTTCAGAGAAGCGGCGAAAGCTTCTCCGGTTCATGCTCGATCGGCTTTCAAAAGCCGCCGTCCGTTCATGAGCCAAAAAACACAGAGTCGCCTTTGTTGGCGGCCTTTTTTAATTATTGCCGAAAGCCTCCGGAACTTTCGCCGGAGGCGAAGCTCGGAAAACAAAAGACGAGCCGGCCTAACCTGTCGCCAGGCCCCCAAATGGTTCCTGCGCCGAAAAATCTCCGGGCGGGCGACGGCCATAATCAAAACTGCTCATCATTCTTAGCTCAGGGTCGAATCCTGCTCTCTTTTCGCCGAAAATCGCATGAATCAAACCATTGCGGGGTTTTTGAGACAGGCTTTCGTCTAACTCTGAGGTCACGGTGTGTTTATGAATTTCAATACTCCTGGGGGCGATTGTCCCCCGGAGGGCGCCATGTCTTCCGCGACTGAAGACGGCCAAAAGCCCGATGAAACCATGGACGTTCACAGATCTGCAAACTCGACTGAACCAGAGCCGACGAATCCTTCCGAAGCTTCCGCAACCCAGGCTGGCCGGGAAGAAGCCTTGGCCAAAAAAGAAGCCAAGCCGATTCTGGGTCAAAGGGGCAAATACGGCGATTATCGTCCGCGCTTAGTTCCAAAAGCGAAAGAAAGTCAAAGCGTCGCCGCCTCGTTCGGCGCGTCGGACAACGCGTCCGACGACGACGCCTCCGACGACCAAGCCGTTTCTCCGGCGGAGCGCGTCGAAGCTCCGGCTCCCGCAGACGCGGCCTTAAGCTCGGCGACGAACTTTGACGCTCCGGCTTCTTCATCGGCTCCGGTTTCTTCGTCTCCGGAAGCGCCAGCCTCTTCGTCGGCGGGACAGGGGGCCGATTCCGCTCCCGAGTCGGCCGTTTCCTCCGCCGACCGTCAAGCCGACGCTTTTGCCCCGGCGGCCTCCTCCATCGAGGACGCCAGATCTTCCGGCAGCGGCAAAGTCGGCTGGTCCAGCTCGCGGCGGCTGGGACTGGAGCATTCCAGCTTCGGTCTCTCCCGTTCCTTGAAGAGGCCCAAACCCGCCGAGGCTCCGGAGCCGGCTCGTCGAGAGAGTCCCTCTCTTCCCTCCGAAACCGCCAAGGCGTCGGAGTCGGAGGGCACGTCGGCCAGTTTCGGTCGCCCGGAGGCTCCCCTCCAAGGCTCGGCCGGCGAACCCGGACGGGAGGCCGAAGGCGTCGCTTATTTCGGGACGAACGTTCCGTCCGACCGCTGCGACGGTTTTACGATAGAGGACGAAGGCTTCGTCGTCGAGAACGAAGCTGGAGAAAGAGCCGAGGCCGGCGAAAGATTCGAGACGCGCGACGGCGCCGTCTCGGTCGAAAGCTCGGAGTCGGGCGTTACATTTTCTGATTTGCGACGGTCCGAAGACTTCGAGATCGGCGGCGACGCGGAGGATTACGACAATTTTTTCATCATTGCCGATGAAAAAAAAGCCTCCGACGAGGAGGCTACACTGGAATCGGGAACTAAAAAAATCGGCATCGGCGATTATTCTTCAGCCGTCGTCTCCCCGGAACGCCTGAAAGAGGCGACGCCTCCGGTCGACGAAGACAAGGCTGCTTTTTCCTCGAACAGGGCTACGGCCGATCAGGCGGCGCGGGACGAGTCCATGGATCCTGCGGCGACGGGCGGACTCGACGAATCCGACGAGTCCGACGCCGGCGAGCCTTCAGCCGATGACAGGCCCGATTTCGGCGGGGATCAATTTTCAGACCCCAGAGCCATCAGGCCTAATTTTCTGACTTCGACCAGGTTTTCCGACTTCGACTTGCCTTCGGAAATCATGCGCGGCATCGAAGCGGCCGGCTTCGACTGCTGCACTCCGATACAAGCTCAGGTCATTCCGGTGGCTTTGGACGGCGTCGACATCGCCGGCCAGGCTCAGACGGGAACCGGCAAAACGACGGCTTTTTTGGTGCCGGCGCTGACCAGACTCATAACCCGGCCGTCCGTCCAGCCGGGACTGCCTAGAGTTCTCATCGTCACCCCAACCAGAGAATTGGCGGATCAAATTTACAAAGACGCCAAGATTCTGGCCTCCAGCACGGGCGTCACCTCGACGCTCGTCATGGGCGGGATGGAATACCGCGAGCAGGCCGATTCTCTCTTGAGCGGAACGGACATGGTCATCTGCACGCCGGGACGACTTTTGGATTACATCCATCAAGGCGTCTTCAACTCTTCGGCCGTGGAGATCGTCATCATCGACGAGGCCGATCGGCTTCTGGACATGGGCTTCATCAAGGATTTGAACGCCATCCTCTCCCACCTGCCTCCTTTCACTCAACGCCAGACGATGCTTTTTTCGGCGACTTTGGATGATCGGATTCTGGAACTGACCTACAAGTACATGAATCCCCCTCAATACATCACCGCCGAGCCCGATCCCCTCTCGAAGATCCAGATAGATCAAAGCCTCTATCACGTCAGCAACGCCGAGAAGATGTCTTTGCTCATCGGTCTTTTGAAGAAGCAGCCCCACAGGCGGGTCATCATCTTCTGCAACACCAAGAGCCGGGTGGAATGGCTGACGAAGAAGCTTCACCATTACGGCTTCCAAGCTGAAGGCATCACCGGGGATCTGCCTCAGAACAAGCGTCTGGAGCTCATGCAGGCCTTCAAAGATCAGCATCTGCAGATCATGGTGGCCACGGACGTGGCCAGCCGAGGCATTCACGTCGAGGACGTCAGTCACGTCTACAACTACGATTTGCCTCAGGATCCGGAAAATTACATCCATCGCATCGGGCGCACGGCTCGGGCCGGCAAAAGCGGCAAGGCCGTTTCCTTCGCCTGCGAGGAGCACGTCTATCATCTCGAGGCCATCGAAAATCTTCTGGGCGAGAAAATCCCCGTCGTCTGGGCCGACGAATCTCTCTTCCAAGGAGAACTCGTCCAGCAGCCGGAATTCAGGGACAGGCCCAGAGGCCGTTCAGGTTCGGCCAGATCCTCTTCGTCCCCTCATGCCGGCGGCCGTTCGGCCGAAAAGTTCGGGCGCGGCGATCGCGGGGACAAATCGGAACGTCCGGAAAAGCGGGCTCCGCAAATGCGTCCTGGGGGCATTTTCGGCCTTTCGCCGCAATTTCCCATTCAGAACGGTCAGGCCAACGTCAGACAAGAGCTGAGCTGGAACCCCAGCCAAATTTCCGACGAAATCAACATGCCTCTCGGCTCCGGCCGGAACGGGACTAAAGGAACCTCTCTTCACAACGGCGCGTCCGCCCACGGCGGGCCAGGCGACAATCGTCGTCTTCGTCAAGAAGGGAGCGGCGCCTTCGGCAAAGCCCGAACGGCGACGGGTTTGTCCGCGCCCGAAGGCCTCTCCGCCGACGAGCCGAAGGTCGTCCCCGCCCTCGGCCAGGAGCAGGAATACCATGGGCCGCTGGTCTTTGGAGCCGAGGTCGACGAAACTGTCGTTGAGACGGCTTCGGAGCACGACGGCGGACGCAAACGCAAGCATCGCCGGGGCAAAGGCGGAAAGGGAGCTTTCCTTCACGGCCCGGGAGAAGGCGAACACGAAGCCGATTCCCCGGCCGTCGGCGAATTCCGGCCGTCGGCCAGTCCGCTCGATGGCCGCGCGGCCGCCGAGCCGGAACGCGTCGACGCCGGACTGGTCGAGCCGCTGCCCGCTCTGGCGGCGGCTTCGACCGAAGCGGCCGCCGTTTTGGCTTCTTCCGCTCTTGGCGCCGCGAGCTCCAGTTCCGCTTCGACGCCCGTCACGTCTCCCTCCGTCGCGGCAGGGGCGATCTCAGGCGAGACCCGTTCCGCGGATATGAACGGCCCGGCTGTTTCTGAAGAAGACGACGACGACGAAGTCGATTTCTGGGGCTTCAAGACGGCCGCCAAGAAAGAGGCCGAGACTCGGCCCGAGGCGGAAAGGCCGACGGAAAAAGCTTCGGCCGCTTACGGGGCGGGCGCTCCTTCGGCTCCCCTTTCTTCCTCCCCTAAGGACGTTTCGCTCCATGGGGCCGGGGCGGATCAGGAAGCCGTTTCGGATCCTCTGAAGGGTCTGGCGGTGACGCCGGCTCGTTCCGCCGGCCAAGAGAGCCGGCCCAAAGGCAAAGAGTCTCGGCGCCGCAAAGATCGCCGCGGCAAATTTCCTCGGATTGACTTCGTTCAGGACGACGGCGACAAGCCCGTCATCGTCGTGACGGAGGCGGAGGAGTTCGCCCCGGCCGGGTCGGATTCGTCGGCTCCTAGGCCGCATCTGGAGGACATCACCGTCGTTCCGGAAAACGCCAAGTCGCCGGATGAGGCCGCCGAAGTCAAACCTTCCAGATCTTCTCGGAGAGGGCGAAGCCGCAGAGGCAGAGCCGGACAAGAGCGATCTGCTCCGGCGGAACAGACTGCTTCGACCGAAAATACTGCTCCGACCGAGTCGGGCTCGTCCGAAAAGGTCGCCGTTCCGGTCGCTCCTAGGCCTAGTCGAGAGGCCGAATTGACCAAGCGACAGCCGGAAGCTCGGAAGGCCGAAATGGAGCGGACAATCGAAAAGGCGCCCGTTCCCGAGGCGGCCGTTTCTTCCCAGACCATCTTTAAAGATCCGGTCGACGACGACGGAAAAATCGGCGGCCGGTCCAGAGGACGCAAGCCAAGAGCCCGCGAGGCGGCCAAAGCGAAAACCGACGCTCAAATAAAAGTCGAGTCCGTCGAAGCTTCAAAGTCTTCCGCCAGAGGCGAAAAAGCTCCTCGAGCCGACGTCGTCAAGACGGAAGCAGTCGG
>JAIRTO010000129.1 GCA_031254895.1 Deltaproteobacteria bacterium | reverse complement strand
GACGATCCGGCTTCGCGTCGCTTCCGTCTTCGGCCGGGGATTTTCGTTAATCTTTCGCTCTCGCGGAGGGGCCTGGTTCGGTTTATTTTCGGTTTTGCTTTTCTTCGCCGAAGTCGTTTCCGGTCGCTGGGCCTGTCCGGCGACCTTTTTGGTCCGGCCTTGCCGGGTCTCGTCAAAAGGTTTTTTAGGATTGACCCAGAGTTCCTCTTTCTTCTCGAACCACCAGTCGTCCGGGTCGCTGTCCAAGATTTGTTCGAGCAGGATCCGGCCTTCCGCCGTTTTCAGTCTTTTCCGGGCGAAGGTCAGCCAGTCCCCGGCCGCCCGCCAGCCGTGGGCGTGCAGCCTTTTCAATTCCAGGATCATGTCCAGCTGATCCGCGTCGGCGGCCAGGCCGGCTTCCAGGCTGTCGCCGGCCAGCCACTCCTCTTGCAGAGCGACGAGCTCGTCGGCGAAGGGCAGCCCCTTGGCGGCGGCGGCCAGGGCCGCCTCTTCGCGGGCGACGACGTACCGCTTGTTGACGTAATTGAGATCGCCCGTTCTGGCTTCAGGCAGATCGTGAAAGAGGGTCAGGAGCAACAGGCGCTCCATGTCGGCCTGGCCCGACATCCGGCCCAGAACGTAGGCGACGGAGGTTGCTCCAAAACTGTGCTCCGCCACGTTCTCGCGGCCTCGGCCCAGAAACTGGTATCCCGTTCTGGGGGTGCGCTTGAGAGCGGCGGCCTCGAAGAGGAATTCCGAAAGACGGCTCACGATTTATGGCCTTTGAGGATTTTTTTCAAAAAGCGCCCGGTGTGCGATTTGGGGTTGGCGGCCACTTCCTCGGGGCTTCCTGAGGCCACGATCAGGCCTCCGCCTTCGCCGCCCTCCGGGCCGAGATCGATGATGTGATCGGCGTTTTTGACGATGTCCAGATTGTGCTCGATGACGATGACCGTGTTGCCTTGGCCGACCAGTCTTTGCAGCACCTCCAGAAGCTTTTTGACGTCGTCGAAGTGGAGCCCGGTGGTGGGCTCGTCCAGAATGTACATGGTCCGGCCGGTGTCCCGGCGGCTCAGCTCCTTGCTGAGCTTGACTCTCTGGGCTTCTCCGCCGGAGAGGGTGGTGGCCGACTGGCCCAGTCTGACGTAGCCCAAGCCCACTTCCTGCAAAGTCAGGAGCTTGTCGCGCAAGGCCGGTATGTTCTCGAAGAAGGTGGCCGCCTCCGAGACGGTCATGTTCAGGACGTCGGCGATGGAGGCTCCGTTATATTTTATTTCCAGCGTGTCTCGGTTGTACCGCAGCCCCTGGCACGTTTCGCAGCGGACGTACACGTCCGGCAGAAAGTGCATCTCAATTTTGATGATGCCGTCCCCTTGGCACTTTTCGCAACGCCCGCCTTTGACGTTGAAAGAAAAGCGGCCAGGCTGATAGCCCCGGGCGCGGGCGTCGGGCAGGTGGGAGAAGAGTTCCCGTATGGGCGTGAAAATGCCCGTATAAGTGGCCGGATTGGATCGGGGCGTGCGGCCGATGGGACTTTGGTCGATGTCGATGACCTTGTCGACGTTCTCCAGGCCTATTAAACCCGAGTGCTCGGCCGGCTTGACCCGGGAGCGGGAGATCTTCTGAGCCATGGCTTTGTAGAGGGTCTCCAGAACCAGAGTGCTTTTGCCCGAGCCGGAGACGCCGGTCACGCAAGTCAGAACGCCCAAAGGGAAGGTCGCGTCGATGTTTTTCAGATTGTTCCCTTTGGCCCCTTTGAGAACCAAGGCCTTGTCCCCGAGGCGGCGGCGGCTGTGCTCGCCCACTTCCTTCAGTCCGGCCAGGTACTGGCCGGTCAGGGTCTTGTGCTCTCGAACCAGCTTGTCCGGGGAACCCTCGAAGACCAGATGACCGCCGTGTTCCCCGGCGCCTGGCCCCATGTCCAAAATGACGTCGGCCGACATGATGGTTTCGGCGTCGTGTTCGACGACGATGACGGTGTTGCCCAGATCCCTCATGCGTTTGAGGCTGGCCAAGAGTTTTTCGTTGTCGCGCTGATGCAGGCCGATGGACGGCTCGTCGAGGACGTACATGACGCCGACCAGTTTCGAGCCTATCTGGGTGGCCAGGCGGATGCGCTGGGTTTCGCCGCCGGAGAGGGTGGCCGAGCCTCGGCTTAGGGACAGGTAGCCCAAGCCCACGTCGTTCAAAAAGCCGAGCCGCTCCCGGATTTCTTTGACGATGCGGCGGGCGATGGAGAGATCCCGGTCGCTCAGCTCGATGTAGATGAAGAAATCGAGGGCTCTGGCGATGGTCAGGTCGCAGAGTTCTTTGATCCCGACGCCGGCCACGGTCACGGCCAGGGCTTCCGGACGGAGTCTGGCCCCGCCGCAGTCGGGGCAGGGCTGGTAGGTGATGTACTCTTCCAGCTCGTCCTTGACGGCCTGGGATTCGGACTCTCGCCACCTTCTTTCCATATTCTTCAAAATGCCTTCGAAGGGGCGATGATAAACGTAGGTCTGACCGTCTCTTTCGAATTCGAAGCC
Organism: Deltaproteobacteria bacterium; assembly: GCA_031254895.1. Lineage (GTDB taxonomy): Bacteria > Desulfobacterota > Desulfarculia > Adiutricales > Adiutricaceae > JAIRNQ01. Next base: position 2,416 of record JAIRTO010000129.1, on the reverse strand, counting down.
GACGTTTTGCCGGCCGGTGCCGTTCAGGATGACGTCGATGGCCTTCTGCGGCAGCTTGTTCAAAGGGGTGTGGCTGTCCCAGCCGTAATGGCGGAAGACGCATTCCAGCTGGCTGAAGTAGTAGCCGCCGGTTCGGCTCCAGTAGGCGACGGCGCCTTCGATGAGGGAGAGGGAGCGGTCGGTGATGATGAGATCCGGGTCGAAGAAAAGATTGGCTCCCAATCCGTCGCATTTCGGACAAGCGCCTTGGGGGGCGTTGAAGGAGAAGAGCTGAGGGGTCAGCTCCGGAAAGGACAGGCCGCAGTGGTCGCAGGCGAAGCGTTCGGAGAAGTACAATTCTTCGATCGGCTTGTTGTCTTCGCCGTAGAGGATGACGATGAGCGACCCTTCGGAGGCCCTAAGGGCGCTTTCCACCGAATCGGTCAATCTTCTCTCCAGGCCCGGCCTAAGGGTCAGACGATCCACCACCGCTTCGATGGCATGCTTGCGTTTTTTGTCCAATACTATTTCGGAAGTGAGATCTTTGATCTCGCCGCCTATTCTGACTCGGACGAATCCGTCTTTGCGCAGCTTGTCGAAGAGCTTCTGGTGCTCGCCCTTGCGGGAGTCCACCAGGGGAGCCAGGAGCATTATTTTGGAGCCGCTTTCTAGGGACATGAGCCGGTCGACTATCTCGACGGGGGACTGGGAAGAGATGGGCCGGCCGCATTTATGGCAATGGGCCCGGCCGATCCTGGCGTACAAAAGCCTGATGTAGTCGTAGATTTCGGTGACCGTGCCGACCGTGGATCTTGGGTTCTTGCTGGTGGTCTTCTGTTCGATGGATATGGCCGGGGACAAGCCTTCGATGAGATCGACGTCGGGCTTGTCCATCTGGCCCAGAAACTGACGAGCGTACGAAGACAGGGATTCGACGTAGCGCCTCTGTCCTTCGGCGTAGAGGGTGTCGAAGGCCAGAGAGGACTTGCCTGAGCCGGAAAGGCCGGAGATGACGGTGAAGGAGTTTCTGGGGATGTTGACGTTGATGTTCTTCAGGTTGTGCTGTCTGGCTCCCCGGATGACGATGTAGTCCTGAGAATTGGCTGGAAGCGGATCCTTCGAGACGGATTTGGCGGCCGAGGGGACGGCCGATGAGGCTGTCAACGGGACGGCCGACGGCGCGTCCGATTGGGCGTCCCATTGGGAGTTTTTTTGGGCGCTTTCCCGAACCGTCTCACGTCCGTGGCCTTGGCCGTTTTTGGGGGAACTCGTTTTGGCGGAGTCCGGCGAACCCGCCGAACCCGCCGCGACATCGGTTGCCGATTCGGCGGCCTGGTCGACGAAAAGGCGTATGCGCTGACGAGGGCGAGCCGTCTTTTCTGCCAAATCTGGAGACGAACCTAGGTCAGTCTGGCCGTTTTTGGGCTTTAGTCGGGCGGTGGAAGAGCCGGCGGACGGAGGAAGCTTCTTGTCGGTCGGTTTGGCGGATCTGGCTGGTCTGGCGCACATTATTTTTTCGTCGCTCCGGCTTTTTTGGCGGTCATGGGGGTTGAGGAGTCGCCGGCTATTTGGATGTCCGGCGCATTTTTGGGGAAACTTTGCGGCTTCCGCCGAGGACTCCCTCCCGGAGGGCTCCCTCTGAAATCTTCGCAGCCTTTGGCTTGACTGGCCAGCCAATACAGGGCCAGCTCGTAGGACATGGGGCCGAAGCCGGAGACGGCGCCTCGGCAAACCCCGGAGAGGTAGGAGAAATGGCGGTAACTTTCTCGGGCGGCCGGGTTGGACAGATGAACCTCGACGACCGGGATCGAGACGGCCGAGACGGCGTCATGGAGGGCCAGGGAAGTGTGGGTGTAGGCTCCGGCGTTGAGGATGGCTCCGTCAAACTTGCCGGGCAGATTTTGAATGGCTTCGACCAGCATCCCTTCGCAATTGGATTGAAAAAAGGAGACCTCAAGACCCCACTCCTGACCCAGGAGACTGAGACGGCCGTTAATTTCCTCCAAAGTGTTGCGGCCGTAAATGCTTGGCTCTCTTTGCCCCAGAAGATTGAGATTGGGACCGTTGATGATTAATATCTTAGACATTATGTCGCCCTTTGACGGTTTGGCGGTAATTCGGACAGACGAAAGAAGCCTCGCTTTTGACGACGCTTCGTCGACTGGTCGGCCTTCTTCAGCGCTTCTTGGGGTTTTTATGGACCAAAACTTTCGTTTAGAGTCGGCCGGACAGGCGGGTCAAACGGAAAGGGAAAGCTCCAAAAAGCCGACCAAAAGACTGTTCTCTCAAGAGACTGTTCCCGGCCAAGCGGATGTTCCCCGAGAGACTGTTCCCCCCAAGAGACTGTTTCCCCCAAGAGACTGTTTCCCCGAGAGACTGATCTCCCCAAGAGACAATTTCTCTTTTGTCCGGAGATAGAGAGCGTCGGCGAAATCTT
>JAIRTO010000071.1 GCA_031254895.1 Deltaproteobacteria bacterium | reverse complement strand
TCTATTTATGAGGTTTGGTTCTCGTTAACCGACCGTTTTCTTTTAACAAAAGGGAATGACCGGGAGCCTTAAGCGCAAACGTGACTGGTTTTCGGCTTGATTTCCGTCAAATATCTATTTTTATAGGTAATAAACAGAAAAGGCATTCATTTTCGCTATTGATGGATGCGCTTTTAGAGGGGGAAGGCATGATTTCCATTCCAGCAGTCGTTTGCGCCACCGACCTGTCCGAGGGCTCCAACAAAGCCATTCCCTTGGCCGCTTACATCGCCAAAAGCTTGAAGTCCAAACTTGTCGTCACTCATATCATTGATTTGCCGGCCGTGACTCCATATGGAGAGACCATGGTCGATCCTCAGGAACTGAAGATCAGGGTGGAACAGGCGACCAGGACTCAGCTGACCGATATACTGGCCCACATAGACGGCGTGGACTGGGAGCTCCACATCTCCATCGGCTATCCGGCCAAAGAGATCCAGAACGTCGTCAACGAGGTCTCCGCTGGACTTCTGGTGGCCGCCACCCATGTTCGCAGCGGTCTGGAGCGTCTTCTTCTGGGCTCCGTCAGCCGCAAGCTCATCAATACTCTGACCGTTCCTTTCCTGATCGTTCCAGGTTCTCTTCCGGCCGACCGCAGCTCTCTGCACCGGACAGAATCCATCATGATCGCCTGCGATTTTTCCGAAGACGCCGTCAAGGCCATCGAGTGGGGCACGGCTTTCGCCAGAACTTTTTCCGCCAAATTGACGTTGGCCACGGTCATAGAACAAGGCCAGCTGAATCAGATCCTGACCATGGATCCTCAGCGGGAGCTGGCCGTGGCCGACCGCCTCATCGAAGATCTGACCGCCCGGCTCAAAGCCTACATTCCGGACGATCTCAAAGACTCGGCGACCACCATGGTCTTCGCCGGCCATCCGCATGAAGAACTCAACAAATACGCCATACTCAATCACATCGACATGATCGTCATGGGCGTTCACGGACGCGGATTCATAGAAAATCTCATGGTCGGCTCCACCACCGACAGATTGGTCAGACTAGGCCAGTTCCCCGTTTTGGCCGTCTGCGGAGCAGGCCGGGCCGACGCGCAAAAAAGTTGAGAAACCGCATCTTTGCCGCGCAAATTGTCCGCTGCTTTCCATAGGGTTTCTTCCATGCCGATTCCTTTTTTTTGTTTGGCTGACGCCATTACGCTTCCTCCTGCTGTTTTACGACCCAATGCCCGCCTTTAGCCGCGCCTACGCGCTTGACAAGTCCTGCGTCTTTGAGGGCCTTGACGTGGTTCATTACATTTCTATCCGCTATGCCAAGCTCTGCGGACAAAGTTTTTGCGGTAACGGTCGGGTTCGCCGCCATAATCGCGATGATTTTATTTTGTGTTTCGCGAACGCCATTGTTTTCGGTGATGTTTTGGTGATGTTTTCGGTGATGCTTTTGGTGATGCTTTTGGTGATGCTTTTGGTGATGTTTTCGGTGATGTTTTCGGTGATGTTTTCGGTGATGTTTTGGTGATGTTTTCGGTGATGTTTTGGTGATGTTTTCGGTGATGTTTTCGGTGATGTTTTCGGTGATGGCAACATCACTAAAAAACGTCACCGAAAACTCGCGGTAGCGCTTGCATTAAATCACAGGCGCAGGTTTCCCCGCGTCCTTGCAGGTTTCGGTTATCTTTTCAAGGCCGCGTACCCACGATTCAATCATTCCGGCACGGAAGAAAGCGTTGGCGATAAGCGGATTGTGCTGTTCGGAGCGATGTGTGACGAACAGGTCCTCAATCGTCCATTTATCCGGCAAACGCCCGTCGTTGTAGATAATCACGCGGTCGTCAAACACCTAAATCTGAATCGGCATGTCCGTGCCGTAATCGCGATGGACGATGGCATTGGTTATGGCTTCACGAAACGCCGCGTGTGGCACGGGATGGGTTTCAATCCGCTGAATGCCGTTGTAACTGACAATACCCTTGAAGTAGTTGAGGTAGATGACATCCATAACCTTGCCGGGCAGGGAAATCAGCGAGCCGTGCACCTCGTGCTGATACGCCAAGTCCGTGTCGTTCGCGAACTGACCGATTTTCACATACGCCCTCGGCGCCAACTTTTCTGCGTCCTGATGGAAAAAGCAGCAGTGCGGCGCGGCGAAGGCAGCTGCCCTCTGTAAGGCGCAGACTGTCAAGCAGAGCCTCGTCTGACATCCGCAAGTCCTTTTCGGTTCCGACCAAAGGGCGAGCCTTTTGGCTTTTTTGGGCGACTGTGTCGCTCAGGAAGATGCGTTTCCTTGCGGAGCCTTCTGGCGACGCTTGCCCGGTTGGCGTTTTATTGCGCTTGGATTTAAGTTTGAAGCCGGAAGCGCATCTGCCCTCCGCCGCGTCTGTGCGCCTGATGGAGCTGGTAGGGCCTGTAGGGGCTGTAGGGCCGAAGAAGGACAAGTCGAAAGGGCGAAAAGAGCCGCCTTTTTTAGAGCCGCGCTAGTCGCGACGAATAGTCGGCGAAGCTAATAAAAACCCAGGTCGACGGATTTGCAAGCCTCCTCGCGACCATCGTCAGTGACTGCATTTCTGAAGTTCCAGCGTTTTCAATTTAATTGTAACCTATGAGGTTTTGGTGCAACATGAACAAAATTACATGCATCGCAATTTTGCTGCTTTTTCTGGCCTTGCCTGTCGGATTCGCTCAAGCGCAATATTTTGAGGGCTCTCCGGACGATGAAATAGGAAAAAAGACTAACGTCAAAGCGTACAATCAGCAAGGCTTTTTCTGCGGCTTTTGGGACGACTGTTCAGACGTTGGTTCTTGCGACGGTCTTTATGGTTTAGACGTCAAGTTGGCTGACGAGGTGTTCACCTTTACGCTGGATCTGGCCCCGACCAATCCGCCAAACATTGAGGCTGACCGAGATGTGATAGATTTGCCGGTTGGAACTCCCATAAATTTCGATTTTAAAGCTCACTACATTTACATCGAGAGCGGGGGATGCTGGCGCGACGCCGTCTCGCTGACAAGAGTGCAGGCGACAGGGCCAGCGCAGCCTGCTGCGTGTTCAATCTCCAACCGCCGGTAACGTCGCTTGCGCCCCCAGCTTTTGGGCTCTCTGGCCGGGAAGGAAGAAAGCCATAAAATGGCTCAGGTCAGTCTTGGCGACGGAAAACCAGACGCTGTTTCCAATGGCCTAAGGTCGCTTTTTTTTCAGCGATGACGCGAAAAAAAACAAAGCCTGTCGGGCGGGGCGTTTCCTCGCCTGACAGGCTTTTTGATTTTTGCGTTACGGCGCAATAGTTTTGGTTTTCGGCGGCAACGGGAATTGGCAAGGCGCCAAAAATTGGCGCCGACGGTCAATCAGGCGCGCGCGGCTTTCGCCAAAAGCCGTTCGAGAAGAGCAGCTCGAGACGAGCCGTTCGAGAAGGGGCGTTTTCGAGAAGCCCCCTTCGCCAAGCGATCTTCGAGAAGCGTCGAAGAACCGTTGGCGCGGATCCGGCTCGCCGTCTTTAGCCGGCTATTTTTTTCTTCTCCCATAGGAGCAGGATGGGGGAGGCCAAAAAAATCGAGGAAAACGTCCCTATGCCTATCCCGATGATTAAGGCCAAGGCGAAATCGCGGTTGACCGGACCTCCCAGAAAGTAGAGGCAGACCAGGGCCAGCAACGTGGTTCCCGAGGTCAGGATGGTTCTGGAGAGCGTTTCGTTGATGCTTTTGTTGATGACGGAGGCCAACTCCAATTTTCTGAAACGCTGGGTGTTTTCCCGGATGCGGTCGAAGACCACTATCGAGTCGTTGAGAGAGTAGCCGATGATGGTCAAGATGGCGGCCACGAAAGACAAGGTTATTTCTTTGTTCAACAGGGAAAACACGCCGACGGTGATGAGCACGTCGTGAATGAGGGCCAATATGCCGCCCAAAGCGAAGGAAAACTTCATGATGTAGCAAGTGATCAAAGTGACCATGAGGGCGGTCAAGATCAGAGTCCCCACCCCCACGGACAACAAGCCCACTATGTTTAGAGCGGCTAAAAGTATGGCCACGAAGATGGCCGAAATGAACCATTTCTTCTCGAAACGCCCGGACAGATAAATGATGATTATCAGGATGCTGTAATAGATGGCGTAAAGAGCCTTCTGCCGCAGATCCTGTCCGACTTTCGGACCGACCATCTCTTCCCGTCGGATCGTGACGTTGTCGTCTCCCAAAGCGTCGGTCAGAACGGACGCCGCCGTTTGGGAAAGACTTTGTCCTTGCAGGGAGGACTCGTCGCCGCCGCTGAAATTGATGATATATTCGTTTTCTTCGCCTTCGCCGATGCTTTGAAGGCTGGAGACGGCGAGATTTCCTGCATTGAGGATGTCGCGCAGCCTTTCCGGTCCCGGATCGTCGGCCAGGCGCACCTGCAGCAGCAGTCCGCCCCGGAAGTCCACGCCAAGATTCAGGCCCTGATGGAAAAGAAGGGAGAACAGGGAAACGGCAATCAAAAGACCTGAAAAGACGAAGGCTTTGTAGCGGTTGCCGATAAAGTTTATGTTGACGTCAGGCTTTATTATTTCAAAGGACATTGGTCTGCGCCTTCCTTTTGAGGCAGAAACTGGGCTGGACGACGGGTTATATGCTTATCCGCTTAATTTGTCGTCTGCGGAAGAGAACCAGGTCGAAGAACCATCTGGAGCCGAACACGGCCGTGAACATGGAAGACAGAATGCCGATGATCAGGGTGACGGCGAAGCCCCTGATGGGGCCGGTGCCGAACTGATAGAGAACCATGGCCGCCAGCACCGTGGTGATGTTGGCGTCGAAGATGGTCCAGAAGGCCCGATTGAAGCCGCTGTTGATCGCTCCCGCCGGGCTTTTCCCCAGCCGGATCTCTTCTCTGATCCTCTCGAAGATCAACACGTTGGCGTCCACGGCCATGGCCATGGTCAGAACCAGCCCGAAGATGCCGGGCAAGGTCAGCGTCGCCCCCAAAGCGGCCAGCAAGCCCAGAACTATGGGGAAGTTGAAGATCAGCGCCAAATCGGCGACCACTCCCGACCAGCGGTAATAGACGAGCATGAAAAGCAGAACCAAGGTCAGCCCAGCCGCTCCGGCGGTCAGGCCTTGATTAAGGGAATCGGAGCCCATGGAGGGACCGACGGTTCTTTTTTCAATGACTTCGACCGGGGCCGGCAGAGCTCCGGCTCTCAGGACGATGGCCAAAAGCCTCGCTTCGTCTCTGGTGAAGGAGCCGGATATGACCGCTTCTCCGTTGGGGATGCGGGTTTTTATGACCGGAGCGCTGTAGACCTGATTGTCCAAAACGATGGCCAATTGACGGTTGGTGTAGCGTTCGGTTATGTCGGCGAACTCGCGGGCGCCTCGGCTGTTGAAGGTGATGGAGACTTCCGGGGTCTGAAGCTGCTGGCTCAGAACGACTCTGGAGTCGACCAGCGTTTCGCCGGTCATCAGGGCCTGCTTGCGCAAGAGAATGGGAATCCGGCTTTCGGCTCTGGTCATGGGATCGATCACTCTCTCATAGAGCACTTCCATGCCCGGAGGAGGACCGTCGCGGAGAGCCTCTTCAGGCGAGCGCGAGCTGTTGTCGACGAGCTTGAATTCCAAAATGGCCGTTTTGCCGATGAGACTGATGGCCTCGTCCGGGTCGCTGACTCCAGGCAGCTGGATGACGATGCGATCCGGCCCCTGAGGCCTTATGTCGGGCTCGGCCACGCCGAACATGTCCACTCTGTTGCGGATGGTCTCCAGAGCCTGACGGGCGGTCATGTCTCTGACTTCATCGGCGTAGTCCGAAGACAAGGCCAGATTCAAGGCGTTTCCTTCGCGAGAGACGATTTGCAGGGTCGAGAAATGACGTCTTATGACCGCTTCCGCGTTCCCGATCTCGGCGGCGTCGTCCAGGGACAAGATTATGTCGGGACTGTCTTCGTTCTGCAGCCTGTAGCCGGTAATCTTCGACTCGTTGAGCTGGCGGCGCAAATCGTCCGTCGTCCGGCGGGCGGCGTTGTTGATCGCCACCTGAAGATCCACTTCCATGACCAGATAAATGCCGCCTTTCAGATCCAGGCCGAGATTTATGGTCTTGGAGGGCAGGATTTTGGCCCAAACACCTTCGAGCTTGCCGTCGGGAGAGCCGATGGTCAACAATGTAGGCAATAAGGAGATGAAGCAGCCGCCTACGACCAGAGCCAGGAGCAGCCCCCGCCAAGTGAGATTCATTTTCATAAAAAAACCTTAAAACTCCCGGCATAGGGATAATCGTCAAATGCTGAGCAAAAAAAGGCGATAGCCGCGATAAATCGGCGTCGTCGCCTTGGCCGGGCCAGGGCCGATTTCTCCGTTTTCCTTGGGCTGGCCAAAAGGTTCGCCCCATAAGGCCTGCGGTCAGGGTTTTTTGGGAGATGAAGCCAAAAGGCGGCGAAAAAAGTCAGGTCAAACCAAGACGAGTCCAGCCAGGACGAGTCAAGCCAAGTCGAGTCAAGACGAGTCCAGCCAGGACGAGTCAAGTCAGTTCGTCAAGAGGACAATTTTGGCGAACAATTTTGGCGGACAATTAGTCGGCTTTGCCGCCGGTCTTGTCGGAGGAATCGCCAGAGTCGCTTTTGGAGGACGAATCCGGGCTTCTCTTCAAGACGCCGGCCACAGCCGCTCTGGCCATTTTCACTCTGACTTCCGGGGCGATCAGGACAGTCAGCTCCGACGCGTCGATTCCGGTCACCGTGCCCAGAAGACCGCCGTTGGTCTGGATGCGGTCGCCTTTTTTTATGTTGTCGAGCATGTTTTGACGCTCTTTCTGCTGTTTCTTCTGGGGCCGGATCAGCAAAAAGTAGAAGATCAATATGAAGCCGCCCATGATGATGAAAAGCTGAGCGCCTCCGCCTTGCTGCTGCTGGGCGCCCCCCGCTCCAGCGGCGGATTGAGCCCAAGCCTGGGCCGCGGTGGATAAAAGTAAGCTGAACATGGTCTTTCTCCATTAGAAACAGTCGAATATAAGCGACTAAAACAAGTTGAAGCTCAAGATTAATATATTTTCCAAATAAATTTATAAACAGGGTCTGATAAATGCGCGGGCCAAAAAATATGCTTTTGGCCTCATCGTCGGCGGAAGGGCTGGCCCTCTCGACGGGAGCTCGCTCCAGACTTGACCGGCGCGAAAGAGCTTCAACCGCCGGTCTGCTGAAGATCATAAAACTGTTTATAATAGCACGTAAAGCGGTTTTCTTTCAAGGCCCGTCTGGCCCCGGCCATCAGATCCAGATAATAGGTCAGGTTGTGCAAAGTGGCCAGCCTAAGGAAGAGCGGTTCGCGATTTTGGTGCAGATGACGCAGGTAGGCTCTGGAAAAAGTTCGGCAGGCGTAGCAGCCGCATTCGTCGTCCAAAGGGAGGGGCGACGCCTTGTGGGCGGCGTTCAGGATGTTTATCCGGCCTCTTCTGGTGAACAATTGACCATTTCTGGCGTTTCTGGTGGGCATGACGCAGTCGAAGAGATCGGCGCCTCTTTTGATCCCCTCCATCAGATCTTCAGGAGTCCCCAGACCCATGAGGTAGAGAGGCTTTTTTTCGTCCAGAGCTTCCGCCGCCG
>JAIRTO010000057.1 GCA_031254895.1 Deltaproteobacteria bacterium | reverse complement strand
TCTAATTTTTAACTATTATTTCTCTTTTCCCTATTTTTCGCTTTTGGGCCATTACTCCATTCCCTTTTGACCTAAACGGAAATGCTCCCATTTGACCTAAACAGGAATGAGTTTGAGCGGACCGTTCCAATTCCTTAAATGACCGGCGGCTCGTCGCCAAACGCGGCCCCGAGCGGGTCTCGCGAAACAGAAAGCTTGGGGCCATCCTCATGTCTGGCCTTCGAATCATTTTTTTGCCGAAACGTCCCAAAACGGCGGCCTCTCCCCCTGCCTCCTTTCCCTCACTCACTCCCTCCCTCTTTCGATTCGTCTTCGACGGCCAATCCCGCCTCGACGGCCAATCCGGTTTCGTTGGCCAATCCGCCCCCCCCCAAGCGGCGGCCGCCGATTTTGGGAACATGTCGGCGGAGAATCGTCCATGGCCTGTTTCCGATTCATGATTTCGCTTCTGGCCTCATTGTCGAGAAAACCGAAATTTTCGATTTCCGGACCTGGAAGCCGTTTCCGACAACCGAAAAGATCGGATCCTGGCTCAGAATTTCGGCGAAAGAACTTGACTTCGTCTGAACTCGGCCTTACTTTCAAGAAGCGAAGTCAATCCGCTCTGAGATTGTTTCACGACCATTTTTTCGCCCGAGGTGAATATGAGATTCGAAAAATACACGATCAAAAGCCAGGAAGCCGTATCCGACACCGATTCATTGGCCATGCGTTTCGGCAATCAAGAGATCGTCCCTCTCCACTTGACCTATTGTCTAATCCAGCAGCCAGACGGGTTGACCAGACCCATTCTGGCCAAGGCCGGAATTCCCGCCTCGCTTCTGATGGCCGATTTGGAGGCGGAACTGGCTAAACTGCCAAAAATATCCGGTCCTGGCGTGACCACATACACGGGCACGGACTTCAAAAAAGCTCTGGAGCTGGCTCAAGGCGAAGCGGAGAAGATGAGAGACGAATACGTCTCCACTGAGCACCTGTTGTTGGGCATTTTGGATCTCAAAGACAACAAGGCCGCCTTGGTTCTAAACGGCCGAGGGCTGACCAGGGACGTCGTCTTCAAAACTTTGAAGGAGCTCAGAGGTCAGCAGCGGGTCACCGATCAGAATCCGGAAGAGAAATACCAGGCTTTGCAGAAGTTCACCCGGGATTTGACCGACGAAGCCCGTCGGCAGAAGCTCGACCCGGTCATAGGCCGGGATGACGAAATCCGCCGGGTCATGCAGGTGCTTTCCAGAAGAACCAAAAACAATCCCGTTTTGATCGGCGACCCGGGGGTCGGCAAAACAGCCATCGTCGAAGGCCTGGCCAGACGCATAGTCGACGGCGACGTCCCCGATTCCCTGAAAAACAAACGCATATTATCTCTGGACATCGGAACGCTTCTGGCCGGCGCCAAATTTAGAGGAGAATTCGAAGAAAGGCTGAAGTCGGTCATCAAGGAAGTCGAAGCTTCCGCCGGAGAAATAATTCTCTTCATCGACGAAATGCACCTCCTGGTCGGAGCGGGAAAATCTGAAGGCAGCATCGACGCGGGCAACATGCTAAAGCCTCCTCTGGCCAGAGGCGAACTGAAATGCGTCGGCGCCACCACCATCACCGAGTACCGCAAGAACATCGAAAAAGATCCGGCTCTGGAGAGGCGTTTCGCCCCGGTCTTGATCGTCGAGCCTTCCGTCGAAGACAGCATAAGCATATTGAGGGGTCTTAGAGAAAGGTATGAAGTCCATCACAAGGTGGGCATCACTGACGGAGCGCTGGTGGCGGCGGTGACCCTGGCGCATCGCTACATCGCCGATCGCTTTTTGCCCGACAAGGCCATCGACCTGATAGACGAGGCGGCCAGCCGACTTAGGCTGGAAATAGATTCTCTTCCTTCCGATCTTGATGAAATAAGACGACGGGTGCTGACTCTTTCGATCGAGCGGGAAGCTCTGCGGAAAGAGCACGATCAAGGAGCCAGAGATCGTCTCACCAGACTGGAGAAGGAACTGTCTCAGTGCGAAATGAAAGAGAAAGAATTGTCCGGTCGATGGGAGTCGGACAAGGAAGTCGTCCGCCGCATAGGCAACCTGAAGGAAAAGATTGAAGAGGCCCGAGCGGCCATAGAAAACGCCCAGAGAGACGGAAACCTCGGCCAAGCGGCGGAACTCCGCTACGGACGCCTGCCGGCCCTGGAATCCGAGCTCGATCGCTTGTCCCAGGACGCTTCTCTTCGCCTTATTAAGGAAGAAGTGGGGCCTGAAGACATCGCTCAGACAGTTTCCAGATGGACCAACATCCCTGTGGGTCGCCTGCTCGAAGGCGAAAGGGAAAAGCTGGTCCATATGGAAGAAAGACTGTCACAAAGGGTCATCGGGCAGAAAGAAGCCTTGTCCGTCGTCTCCAAAGCCGTCCGGCGAGCCCGGTCCGGCATCGGAGACCCTAATCGGCCCATTGGCTCTTTCATCTTCATGGGTCCGACCGGCGTGGGCAAAACAGAAACGGCCAGAGCCCTGGCCGAGTTTTTGTTCGATTCCGACTCGGCCATGATCCGCTTGGACATGAGCGAATACATGGAAAAGCACTCGGTGGCCAGACTGATCGGCGCCCCTCCCGGGTACGTGGGTTATGAGGAAGGAGGATTTCTGACCGAAGCCGTCCGCCGCAAGCCGTACAGCGTCATTCTTTTCGACGAGATCGAAAAGGCCCATCCTGACGTCTTCAACGCCCTTCTGCAAATCCTGGACGACGGACGTCTGACCGACGGCCAAGGACGCACGGTGGACTTCAAAAACACGGTCGTCGTCATGACTTCCAACATCGGTTCGGAGCACGTGATTGACGAGTCTCAGTCTCCGGAGATGGTCGCCAAGAAAGTCATGACGGCTCTGAAGGGGCATTTCCGGCCTGAATTTTTGAACAGAATAGACGATCTGGTCATCTTCAAATCTTTGAGCCTCGAGAATCTGGAAAAGATCGTCGACATTCAGGTCAAACTTCTAGCCAGAAGGCTGGCGGAGCGGAAACTGACTCTGACCCTCACTCCTCGGGCGACATCTTTCCTGGTCAGGGAAGGCCACGATCCGGTATATGGAGCCAGACCTTTGAAGAGAGCCATCCAGAACCACCTTATGGATCCCTTGTCCATGAAGCTCTTGAGCGGCGAAATATTAGACGGCCAATCCTTGACCGTCGATCTGGCCGAAGACGGCGAATCTCTGACCTTCAAGATTTCCGCCGGAGACTTCAAAGCCCTCGTTCAGTCGAAAAAAGGGCTTTAAGGCGGCGTAGCCGTCTTTAGCCAGGCCGGCCCTTGCGCCTCAAAAAAAGAGGTTTTCCGAGCGGGGGCCGCAAGATCGACAAAATTTGCGCCGATTCTTGAGCTCTCCCCAACTGACCAAAAGACGCTCTTCAGCCAAAAAGCCGGCGTCAATTCAGACGGCGGCCCCTAACCTTCGTCAACATCTTTCGCGGCCGTTGGCGGCCTCCGCGCCGTCAACGGCCGCCATCGACGGCCCCCGCGCCATCAACGGCCTCCGCGCCATTGCCCCTGCCCAAGCGGGTTTAAAGGTTTCTCTTGTTTCAGTCAGCGCCCCAAAAAAACTTCTACGAGCCGGATCTGATAGCCGCTCCGGCCACCTCGTCAGGACCAGGAGCGGTCAGCCTGACGCGACTGTCCGGCCGAGGCGCGGACGCCGTCCTGCAAAAAATTTTTTCCGGCTCCCAAAATCCCGTCGAGCGCCCCAGAGAAATGATCTTCGGCCGTCTTCTGGACCCGAACGGCCAAGGAGACATTGACAGCGTTCTAGTCGTCTTCTTTCCCGGCCCCAACTCCTTCACCGGCGAAGATACGGCGGAAATATTCGGTCATGGAGGCTCGACCGTTCCTCGGCTGATTCTGGAAGCCGCTTTGGCCGCCGGGGCCAGATTGGCGGAGCCGGGGGAGTTCACTCAGAGGGCTTTTTTGAACGGCAAGCTAAGCTTGGATCAAGCCGAAGCCGTGGCCGACCTGGTCGCCTCCCAGAGCGAGGCGGAGGCGTCTCTGGCCCGCCGGCATCTGGCCGGAGCGTTGACGAGAAAGATTGAAGAAATACTGCCGACGCTAGTCTCGCTGCAGGCGGAAATGACGGCGATTCTGGATTTCGAGGAAGACTGGGATGAAGAAAGACGTCTCTTCTTTCAGGACAAAATTGCCGCCGTTGGCGACAAAATCGCTGATTTGGCCTCTATTAGAAAAAACTCCCGCATATTTCGCGACGGTTTTCGACTGGTTCTGGCCGGACCGCCCAATGCCGGCAAATCCAGTCTTTTCAACGCGCTTCTGGGACGCGAACGAGCTTTGGTCAGCCCCAGAGCCGGCACCACCAGAGATTATTTGGAAGCTTCCCTCAGTTGGTCGGGACTCCGGGTCGAGCTGGTGGACACTGCGGGCGTAGGAGAGGCGGCCTCGGACGAACTGGAAGGACTTGGCCAAAAGATGACTCTCCGGGAACTGGAAGGAGCGGATCTGGTCATTTGGCTGGCCCCCTTTGACGCTCCCGAGCCGCCGGAGGCGCCCTTGTCCGACTTTCCGCAAGCGAAGACGTTGACCGTCTGGAGCAAGGCGGATCTGGCCGGCGAAGTCCCCCAAAAACGCGAACCGGCGGTTTCGGCGAAAACGGGCTTGGGGTTGGACAAATTGAAAGAGCTCGTCCTCAGTCTGGCCGGCTTCCGGCCGGATCGTCACCCCGAAATCGTGCCCAACCTCAGGCAGCAGACGGCCATAGAGGAGTGTCAGGAAAAAATGCAAGCCGCCCAAAAAGCTCTGGAAGACTTCCTGCCGCCCGACATAGTCGCTCTGGAGCTTAGCCAGGCGACGCTGTCCTTGAACCGCTTGACTGGAAAGATTATTACGGATGAAGTGCTTCAGGAGGTCTTCAGCCGTTTCTGCGTCGGCAAATGACGACGAACTACTCGCTTTGGGCGGCGAACATGAGCGTTCGCCACAAAAAAAACCGAGGGCCAAAAAGTCGTCCGCCGAAATTTTGGGGCGGATCGCCAGACGACTGGCCAAATCGGCCGCCTGGCGGTTCGCCAAACGGCCTGAAGAAAAGACTGAGCGCAGATAAAGGCCGAAAAGCGTTTTTTTCTTGACTTCAAGTCCAAAAAATAGTAAATTCCCTTCTGACCTAAAATTGAGCCGTTTGTTCATTTTCAGGTTTCCAGTAGGTTGCTTCTCTCAGAAGTTTCCCCCAAAATGATGCCGAGGTAGCTCAGTCGGTAGAGCAGAGGACTGAAAATCCTCGTGTCGGCGGTCCGATTCCGTCCCTCGGCACCACTTTTTGTTTAAAGAAACCTAAATGAGTCTAGTTTGTAAACAAAAACCCTTGATTTTCAAGGGTTTTGTTGTTTTGAACTCTCTTATGTCATCTATTAAAAAATTTTACAATCTAAAAGTTTTGAGTCACATATCGGGTAACCAAACCTTTGGAGGCTCAAATTGAAAGCCGCGTTACCCATGACCGAGCAAAAATCAAGAATTTAGCTCCAAAACAAAAGAGGTGCAAAGTTTTCGACGGAAATGGATTAGATATAGAAATCCTTCCGTCAGGGAAAAAATCTTGGCGCCACTTTTTTTTGAAGTCCTAGACAAGCCCGCCTTTTAGATTTAGCGGCCGGTTTGGCATGGACTTAACCCGTCCGATAATAGCCAATTAGCCAAAAGAGAGCTTCCAAGCTTTGGCTGAAACGGCGACGACTCCCGTCTCGACCTTTCTTCAGAAAACAAAAAACCGCCCCCCGCGTCCCCTTCCCTATCTTCAAGAAGAATGACTTCCATTTCTTGGCGTTTGTTTTGGCCCCTCCTGGCCAATGACCGTCAAATCTTTCAACTTGACCGAGCAACAAAAACGTCGCTATGGTTTCGCCTGGAAAGTTTTGGCCGAAATGGTCCAGTTTCGTTTGAGAATCCGGCGAAAGCTTATCTTCCATAGGCCGCGTCCAACATGACTCCAATTCGACTAGCGAAGAGTAAGGCTAAAATTTGGTTCTTCCTCAGAAAACAGGGAACATTTTCATGTTCCCTTTTATGGAAGCGCCTTCAGCCTATCGGCTCATGGGAGATTGCCAATAAGCCGAGAGACGTAGTCTACTCGCCGTATTTTCAATATTGACTTCTATTTTGGCGACAATTTTGTTATATCATCGCTAAAATTGGCCGGTTTTATCGGCTCGATCGAATTGGCGCCAAAATTGAATTACTGACTTGATTCCTTTTTCATCGCGGCTAGTCGCCGCAAATATGTTCAAAAATTCTGGAACACTAGGATAAATGCGTCCTCAATTTTTCATCACAAAATTGCGTATGCATTAAAGTGAAGCCTTAAAACGTGAGGTTATACTTTTTTTTAGCCAGTCGACGCCCTCATTTCGAATAGACGTCACTTATCGTCAATCGGACATAAAAAAACCGTTGAACCTTGAAAAATCATGATTCAACGGGATAATGGCAATTATGATATTATGGGCTATGCGTATTTTGTTTAACGTTCCGGCTGCATATGAAGTTTTTGCAA
>JAIRTO010000045.1 GCA_031254895.1 Deltaproteobacteria bacterium | reverse complement strand
GAAAAATGATATACTAACCACAGACTGAAATCTTTCAGCCTCCGGACGAGACGCGCCGTACCCGGTTTGACGACGACGCAGACAAAGGAGGCTTTTTCTATGAGCATGATTATCCAAATCGTCGGTTCGCTCGGGATCCTCGCAGGCTTCGCTCTCGCGCAGTGGGGAGCGCTAAACCAAAAGTCCGTCGCCTATCTCCTCATCAATGCCATCGGCTCCGGACTGCTTGCTGCGGATGCCGCAGTCGAGCAGCAATGGGGATTCCTGCTCCTCGAGGGCAGCTGGTCGGTCATCTCTATCATCGGGCTTCTGCGCGTCCGCTCGAAATGCGCGCGCCCCGACAAAAATGAGCGCCCCTGACGCGAGGGGCGCTCATTTTCAGGCAAATCGTTGAACCGTAGCCGTCGCTTGGGCGGAGAAACCCAAAAAAACGACGCCTGCCGGGCAGCGGCGCGGCGCTTCGCCACGCGCCCAAAACCCCAAAATCCATTGATTTAAAGGCATCTCTAGCAACAAAAAAAACCATCTATCGCCCAAGTTTCCTTGTCTCAATAGATGGCATATATGGTGGCGATGCAGGGACTTGAACCCCGGACACTGCGGATATGAGCCGCATGCTCTAACCAACTGAGCTACATCGCCATATATGAAATGAAGCGCTCGTCAACCATATGGCGAAAAGCCGGAAAGCGTCTAGCCAAGGTCAATAAAGCTTGGCTAATATACAAAAGCGACTAAAGAAAGTCAATAGCTTCTCCGCATATTTTTCGGCTTCAGGGGCTGACGTCGTCAGGTCGAAGGAAAAATCCGGCAGAAGAAGACAAAATCGCTCTTCCGGTCGAAAGAGAGCCTTTTTCAGCCGCGAAGGTTGATTATCGTTCCCAGCATCTCGTCTGCGGCGGGAATGACCTTGGCGTTCGCTTGGTAGGCCCTGCTGGTGACGATCATGTTCACGAATTCGACGGCCACGTCCGTGTTGCTCATCTCCAGAAAGCCAGGCAGAACGTTGCCGCTCATCTCCGGCGGCAACCCTTGAACAGGAACAAGAGGGCCAAGGGGAGCGTTGGGCTTCTGAGTGACGACTCCGGCGCCTGACCGAGCCGGCAGATCGTAATATAGAGCCCGGCTGGCTTTAAAGCCGTCCGTCAGGACATTGGCCAGATTGTGGGCGATGACCTGAGTTCCGATTCCAAAGGAATGCAAGGCTGCGCTGGAAGCATGCATGGCGCCAATAACGCTCATGGCCGCACCTATGACTAATTGACGAGTCTTAAATTCTGACGCCCCTTTGGCCGCAGCTTTCGCCGCAAAAACCAGGGAACGCCGACATGTCTCCGCGACGGCCGCCGCCGCGAAATGCGGCGGAAGGACAGCGCGAAAAAAAATGCCTTCTGAAGTCGCGCCTCAGAATATGCTCCATTGTAACAAGGAAACTGTTAAAATGAAACCCCGCCGAAAAATCGGGGAACCGCCCTCGTTTCGCCTAATTGGCCGTCGCGTTTTCGCCGCCAAAACTAAACTGTCCAGACAATGGCGACCGCCTCAAAAACGGGAGACCGCTTCAAAAAGTCGTCAAAAATGCTTGTTGCCTAAAAGCGCGGCTAGAGGTAACATCAGTCAGAAGGCCGAAGCGGCGACGCGAAAGTCGCTTGCATCGGCGTTTAGTCTAGGCTCCGCCCCACCACCCGTTTCGCCATTTCAGCGGCTCCTGGCCCGACTGGACAGACGTTTTATGAATCCTCATCCTGACGGCGTCCCCGACGCCCAAGCCGAACCGAAAGAACAAGCCAAGATCCGGAAATTGACCAAAATCGTCGTCGATTTCATGGAAGGACCGGAAAATCAAAACCGCTCTCCCGCGAACCCGGAAAAGGCTTTCAGCGTTCCTTTTCTAGGTTTCGCCTCCGGCGACGACCCTTACTGGGAAAACATAAAAACGGCGGCCGGCCAAGATCATTGGACGCCTCTGGAGGCCTTCCAAAAAGCCAGACCGGAACTTTCCGGAGTGAAAGCCGGAGACGTCACGGTCGTGGCCATTGTCTGTCCGCAGACCAGCGAGACGAAGTCGGATCAAAAAAAGGCTCGAGGCTTTCCCGCCGAGCGATGGATCCGGAGCCGCTATTTCGCCGACAGCATTCTTCCGGCCCTGTGCCGCCGCGCGGCGGAATTTCTTGAATCTGAAGGGGTTCCCGCCGCCATTCCGGATCTTCTGGAGTCCTTCTCCACTTTTCCGCACCCGAAATATCAGATCGCTTCCAACTGGTCTCACCGCCACGCCGCCTTCGCCGCCGGTTTGGGATCCTTCGGCCTTTGCGACGGCCTAATCACCAGGATCGGCAAGGCTCATCGATTGACTTCCCTCATCGTTCTCGACCGTTACCCGCCGACTCCTCGGCCATATTCTGACCCCTACGAATACTGCCTCTTTCGCTCGGGCGGCGGATGCCGCAAATGCATGGAGCGCTGTCCGGTCGGGGCCATAACCCCTAATGGACACGACAAGACCCTCTGCAAGGCTTTTCTTGATTCCGGCAAGCCCGTCATCGCCGAAAAGCATCCCGACATCAAAGGGGCCTACGGTTGCGGCTTGTGCCAGGCGGGCGTTCCTTGCGGCGACCGCATCCCCGTCCCGCCGTCGCCTTGACGTTTTTGCGGTCGTTCGACGGAGTCGATTTTTTTTGGGCCGCTCGCTCGACCGGCTCGCTCGGCCCCCGAAAGCGTCCAACTTTCGAAGCCGATCTCTGGACATGCGGCCAATCCAAGTGTAGAATCTAACCGCCACCTTTCCCGGCTCAAAGATTTTTCTCTTTCAGGCCGCGACGGCCTGATCTTTTTTCGAAACTTTCCTGCTTCGGGATTTTTTGAGCCATGCGGAAATTCATCCTCAAAACCATAAAACAATCTTTCGACGCCTGGCTGACGCTGACGAAACTCACCGTTCCGGCTCTCGTCGCCGTGCGTCTGCTGATGTGGTTCAATCTAGTGGAGAGCATCTCTCTGCCTTTCGAGCCGATCATGAGCTTCATGGGGCTGCCGAAAGAGACGGCTCTGGTCTGGGTCACGGCCATGCTGACCAACAACTACACCGGAGTGATGATCTACCTCAACATCATGCCTCTCATTGACCCGCTCAACATAGCCCAAGCCACGATTCTGGGGACGATCATCCTCATCGCGCACAATCTGCCGGTGGAAGCGGCGGTTTGCCGAGGAGCCGGGGTTTCGCCCTTGCGAGTGACGGTCCTGCGAATACTGGCGGCCATCATGTTCGGCTTTTTGGCTCATCGGCTCTGCCTCGCTCTGGGTTGGGGCCTGAACGAAGCGAAATGCGTCATCAATTTCCGCGTCGATCCGGCTCCGCCCTGGGGACAATGGCTCTGGTCCAGTCTCAAGTCCCTGGCCGCCATTTTCGTGGTGGTCCTGACCTTGGTTCTCTTGATGGCCATTTTGGAGAAAATTGGCCTCATCAAGATTTTTTCCTTGATTCTCAGCCCGTTCATGCGCGTTTCCGGAGTCGGCCCCAAAGCGACCATGATCACCATCATAGGCATGGTCATGGGGCTGGCCTATGGCGGAGGACTAATCATCGCCGCCAGCAAAAGCGGAGAAATACCCAAACGGGACATTTACGGCTCCATCATCCTCATGGCTCTTTGTCACTCCATTTTTGAGGACACCATAATTTTGGCCTCCCTCGGCGGCAGCCTTTGGGGCTTGTTGGCGGGGCGCATCGTGTTCGCGACGCTCCTCTGCGGTCTCATCGTCCGTCTGGCCAGTCGCCCGTCGGCTCAGGCCATTTTTATCGGTCGAAAATACGCCTGACTAAAGGACGCGGAGCGTTTCGACAACACCAATGCACGAAAAAAAGACCCGAAATTTTCAAATCCTCACTTACGGCTGCCAGATGAACATCTACGACTCTGACCGCCTGGGAGCCCTTTTGCGCGGTCGCGGCTGGGAGGCGACCGAGAACCGCGAGGAAGCCGACTTCATTTTCGTCAACACCTGCTCGATTAGAGAAAAGGCGGCCAGAAGAGTCATAGGGCATCTAAAAAGGCTGCGAGAAATGAAATTGAAGAATCCGGCGCTCCTCTTGGGCGTCGGCGGCTGCGTGGCGGAACAGGAAGGAAAAAAGCTGCTTGACGAAGTTCCCTGGCTAAATCTGGTCGTCGGTCCGAGTCGACTGGACGAAATCCCGGAAATCATGGAGACGCTTTCCTGCTCCGACCGCCCCGTGGTCTTGTCCGGACAGGGCTCGGGGACGGAAGGCCCGGCCGCGCCAATCATCCCCATGCTCGACAAGACCGACGCCCTTTCGCCGACGCCGGGCCTCTCCGCGCCTCCGCGAGGAGGCGAAGCGGAAGACTCGAAAGAAGTTTCGCCAAAACGCGCCGGCGGTTCGACGAACCCGAGCCAAGCGCTTCTGACGGAGGAGAAGTTGGAAAAAAGCGGCTCGCGGAGGATCTTGAGTCTTCCTCCGGCGCGGGAGACGAGACCCGCGCCTATGAGCTCCTTTTTGACCATCATGAGCGGCTGCGACAACTACTGCGCCTATTGCGTCGTCCCTTACCTGCGCGGTCCGGAAAGAAGCCGCCCCATGGAGGAGGTCATTGCCGAAGCCAGAAGCCTCGTGGCCAGAGGGAGTCTGGAGATCACCCTTTTGGGACAAAACGTCAATTCCTACGGCCGACCGGGTCATAGGGACGGCCGCGACTTCGCCGCCTTATTGACCGAAGTTTCCGCCATCGAAGGCTTGAAGAGGCTCAGATTCACCACTTCGCACCCGAAGGACTTTCCCGACGGCTTAGTCGCCCTCTTCGGCTCTCTCCCTAATTTGTGCGAGCATCTGCACCTGCCTCTCCAGGCCGGTTCGGACGCGGTCCTGGCCAATATGGGCCGCCGCTACACCAAAGAGAAGTACCTGGCCTTGGTTTCGTCCCTGAGAAAGGTTCGTCCGGAGCTGGCCCTCTCCACCGACGTCATCGTCGGCTTTCCCGGAGAAACTGAAGAACAGTTTCTGGAGACGGTCTCCCTTTTGGAGACGGTCAGATTCGACTCCATCTACTCGTTCAAATACAGCGATCGGCCCATGACCAAAGCCAATCTTATGCCCGGAAAGATACCCGAGGAAGAAAAAGCCGAAAGGCTCAGCCGCCTTCAGGCGGTTCAAAAGGCCGTCACTCTGGAAATCCATCAAAACCTCGTCGGCCTTGAAAAAGAAGTTCTGGTCGAAGGTTTTGGCCGCAAGCCGGGCCAATTGTCGGGACGGACCAGAGACATGAAGATCATAAACTTTGACGGCCCGGCCAACCTTTTAGGCCAGCTGGTCAAGGTGACCGTAACCGAAGCCTGGCCGGTCAGTCTCTTGGGAAAGATGGCGACTTGAATCGTCGGCTTCGCCGAAAGCCGAAAAAATGCCTTTAGGCAGAGGCCTCGCCGCCGAGGCCTTTCTGGCGACGCCTTTGACGGATCGGCGTTTTTTTGAGTCCCTGGCCCGCCGGCAGCCGCCAAGAGAGCATGGCGGGGAGATCATGAAGGGGAGAGATTAGGCCGCGCGGATTAGACTGGGCGACTAGGCCGGCGGATCAGACGGGGAGATGATCGCGACGACTTGACGACTGCTCTTGAACCCTGCCCTCCCCCCTGGTCCCCGCGAAATAGATTCCTCTTTTCGGCCAAGCTTTTTTGTTTTTCTGCCCTTTTCAAAAGACGGACGAGTTCTCTTTTTGGAACCGAAAGTCGAAGTTCCTTTTAGCCCGAAAACCGCCTGACGCGCCGACCGAGCGCGTCTGCGATCCGCCGTCCGGCGGTCGTCAGTTCCTGCACTTTTCGCCGTTTTTTTTCGGAAGCGGCGTTGTTCCGATTTGACCAGCTCCTCGCCCGGTCCTCTGGGGGTCGTCGCCGGCTCGTCAAATCGCCGCACATTTAGGTTGCATTATGATCGAAAGATACCAACGTCCGGCCATGGCCGCCATCTGGAGCCTCGCCAGCCAATACGAAGCCTGGTTGGAGGTGGAATTGGCGGCGGTGAAGACGCAGGCGGAAATGGGGTTGATCCCCGCCGCCGAAGCCGAAGAGATAGTCAAAAAGGCCGCCTTCGACATAGACCGCATCGCCGAAATAGAGGCGGCGGTCAAGCACGACGTCATCGCCTTCGTCACCAGCGTCGAAGAGCATGTCGGCCCCGCCGCCCGTTATTTTCATTACGGCCTGACGTCCTCCGACGTTTTGGACACCTCCCTGGCCTTGCGCCTGAGGCGGGCTTCGACCATCATCCGACAGGACCTCGTCCTTCTCCTCGAGTCCTTGCGCGACAAGGCCGTCCTATTCAAAGATTGCCCCGTGATCGGACGAAGCCATGGCATTCATGCCGAACCGACGACCTTCGGGCTGAAAATGGCCTTCTTTTACGCCGAGTTCGAACGGGCTCTCCGACGCTTCGACGCGGCGGCGGAGAACATCGCCGTAGGCCAGATTTCCGGACCGGTCGGCAACTACAGCGCCTCTTCTCTTTCGCCCGAGATGGAGGAAAAAGCCTTGGCCAAACTCGGCCTGAAGCCGACCCCGGTCAGCAGCCAGATCGTCTCTCGGGACGTCCACGCCGACTTTTTCCAGGCCCTGGCTCTGGTGGCCACCTGCGTCGAACATCTGGCGGTGGAAATAAGGCTTCTGGCCCGCACCGAAGTCGGCGAAGTGGAAGAGGCCTTCGGCCGCGGACAGAAAGGCTCGTCGGCCATGCCCCACAAAAAGAACCCCATTTTGTCCGAAAACCTCTCCGGCTTGGCCAGAGTGGTCAGATCTTTGGCCCAGGCGGCCTTGGACGACGTGGTTCTGTGGCATGAAAGAGACATAAGCCACTCTTCGGCGGAAAGAATAATCGCCCCAGACGCTACGGTTCTTTTAGACTTCATGCTGGCCAGGGCCAAGGGACTGGTGGACGGGCTCGTAGTCAAACCGGAACGCATGCAAGAGAATCTCTCGCTGACCAAAGGCCTGTACAATTCCCAGGAAATCCTCCTGGCCCTCTGCCGCTCGGGCTTGTCCAGAGTCGAGGCCTACGCTCTGGTTCAGGACAAGGCCATGGCCGCCGCCGCCGGTCGGGGCGACTTCAAGACTTTGGTCGCCGAAGACAAGGAAATAAGCGGCCGCCTGAAGCCTGGCGAACTGGACGAGATATTCGACGGAAAACGATTCAGTCGCCATGTGTCGGAAATATTCAAAAGATTGAATCTGGAATGACCCGTTCCGGATAAGGGATCTCTCCCCTTGGCTGGAGGCGTCGGAAGGCCAGCCGGCTCAAGATTTGTTCGCGGTTCCGCTTCGGCGTCCCCCCCCGGGGGGGGGGCGCCCGATTTTGCGCGCGTTTTCGGGCCTGACGCCTTTAGGTCAAAGGGAAGCTTTTTCGGCGACGGCGCGATCTCCTTTGACCGACCTTTGGCCTCTTCAAACCATTTTTATTCGTCAACACCCAATCCGCCAAGTTTCCAGTTTTTTGGCGGCGATTTGCCCGAAGCCAGGTGAACATCCGCAAATGACCGACAACAAAAACAATCGGCCGATCGAAGCCGAAGAAAATGCCCTAAGTTCAGGGGTTGTTCTCTCCGGTCCGGAACACGTGGCCATCATAATGGACGGCAACGGCCGCTGGGCCAAATCCAGAGGACTGAGCCGCTCCGACGGCCATAAAGCCGGAGCCGAGCCGGTCAGAACGGTCCTCAAGACCGCCCGCAATCAAGGCGTGCGCTATCTGACCTTGTACACGTTTTCCACGGAAAACTGGGGCCGCTCCAAGGAAGAAATAGACAACCTCTTCTCGCTTCTGGTGCGCTACATCGACTCGGAAACCATGGAGCTTCTCTCCTCCGGGGTTCGGCTGCAAGCCGTGGGCGATGTGGACAGACTGCCTGATCTGGCCCTGTCCGCCTTAAGGGAAGCGGAAAAAGTCACCCGCGAGAACTCCGACATCGTCCTGACTCTGGCTCTGTCCTACGGCAGCCGGGCCGAACTGGCCGCCGCCGCCAAAACCATGGCCAAGCTGGCCAAAGCCGGACGGCTCGACCCGGAAAACATAGATGAAGAATATTTCTCCGCCCACCTCTGGACCAAAAGCATGCCCGACCCGGATCTTTTGATACGCACAGGCGGCGACAAGAGGATCTCCAACTTTCTTTTGTGGCAGCTGGCTTATGCGGAACTGTATTTCACCGACACCCTCTGGCCTGATTTCGGCGAGAGGGATTTCCTGGCCGCCTTGACCGATTTTCGGAATCGACAGCGCCGTTTCGGTCGAGCGGACTGACAACGCAAGGGAGATCTCATGAAAAAAGGCATTTTCACCAAAGACGCGCCCGAAGCCATAGGACCCTATTCCCAGGCCATCGTTTCCGGCGGAACAATCTACGTCTCCGGACAGCTCCCCATCGACGCCGACGGGAAAATCCCGGAAGGCGCGGTCGAACAAGCCGTCCAGTCCCTCAAAAACATAAAGGCCATCTTGGAGGCGGCGGGCAGCTCCATGGACAAAATCTTGAAGGTCAGCGTCTTCATGACCGATCTGAAGGATTTCATCGCCGTCAACGAAGCCTACGCGACTTTTTTCGGCAAGCCTTTTCCGGCCCGAGTCGCCATTCAAGCGGCGGCCTTGCCGCGCGGCGTCAAGGTGGAGATAGACGCCATCGCCGAGCTGTAGGAGGCGTTTTGAGGTTTTTCCCCCGACTGGCGTCAAGCTCCCGCCTCCATCCGACTCAAGACGACTGGCGGGGAGAGATGACCTTTCTGCCCCTGGAGGGGCTCAAATCCTTAAATCTCTCCCTCGGTCGGCCGCTGGAGCCTTTATCGAGCTCGATACGTCAAATAGGTCTGTTGCGTCCTCTCTGGGCGGCCATGGACGATGACGGAGAGCCCTTGATCATCGCCGGAAGCCGAAGGCTTCAGGCTTTGCGAGAGATTGGCCGTAAAGCGGCTCCATGTCGGCTCGTCGCCGGAGCCCCCGGCTCCCCGCCCCTAAGCGGCGCCGTCTTCAGCGCTCGAAGCCGGACGGACGCGTCCGCTTCTTCCCCGCGCTTGGCCGACTCCGGCGAGATGGAAGATCCGGCCGCCAGCCTTATGCTCATGATCCTGGCCGACAATCAGGAGAGAGGCTTCAACCAAGCCGAACAGGCTCTCCTCTGGGATCTGATCAAAAAAAAGACGAACCAGGCTTATTGGCCTCTCCTGGCCGAAAGGCTGTCCCTCAAACTCGGAAGCCGGGCTCAGAAGGCTCTGGAGGCGGCCGTCGAACTGCCGGAAAGCGCCCTGACCGAATTGGCTCTTGGCCGGCTTGACGCCGACAATTGCCTGGCCTTGGCGAATTTTGCCCAACCCGCGCGGGCCAAAATTCTGGATCTTCTCGCCCGAGCGCTTCCCAGCCGGCAGAATCGCCGTCTCTGGCTGGAATGGCTCGCGGACTTAAGCCGCCTGGAAAGCCCCGACAGCCTGCTGGCCTGGCTGTCGGACGGTCCTCTGGCTCAAGAAGCCGGGCCGGAGGCCCAAAAAAGGATCCGGGCGATTCTCCGGAACCGACGGTTTCCGGTTCTGTCCAAAATGACGGCCAGGCGTCAGAAGGCCCTGAAAGAACTGGCCTTGCCGACGGGCTTGAAGATCGTTTCGGATCCCGAGCTGGAGGACGTGGAGACGAAGCTGGAGATGACCTTCGCGGACGCCGACGCTCTGGCCGCCCTGGCCCGCGAGACCGCCAGAGTGGCCGCCTCGCCGGCTTTGCGCCGATTTTTTCTGGAAGATTGGACGGACGACTCTGGTTCTACCGACGGCAATATAAGTCAGGATTCTCCTCCGGAGCCGGAAAACGGCGGAACAGGAAGAGACTGAAACTTCAGAGGCGCCGACATGGAAACAAAACAGTGATCCGCAGATTCAAACGCTTGCTGGCGGAAGAAGAGTTCGTCAAGTCCCTCCAGCCCCTGGAAGCGGAAATGACCGAACCCGTCGGGCCGGCCGGCTACCCGTCCCTGGAGTCGGGGGACTTGTTGATCGCCAGACACAAAGGAACGTTCATACGCCCCTGCCCGGCGACCCCCAGATACAATTGCTGCGGACTCAACATTTTTCACATCGGCCAAGGATGCGACATCGGCTGCGCCTACTGCATACTTTCGGCTTATTTAGGTTCCGAGGCGGTCATCTCCTTCGGAAACGCCTTGACCAGCGGACTTGAAGAACTGGCCGCCCGCCTGGACGAGGAGAGAGCGAACCTCGAGCGGCTCCGCCAAATCGAGTCGGCGGCAGGTTCAGAGGCGGAGACTGGTTCGAAGACAGAGACAAGTTCGAGGACAGAGAATGTGTTTCGGCCGGAGGAGGAATCGTCCGGCGGCCGGGAACGGCCTCAGGATTCGCCTGATTCGGCCGAAAACAATCTTCGCCCCAAAATTCCCAATCCGGCGGACCCGGCCCTCAATCCGAGGTCTTTTCGCTACTGCACCGGAGAGTTCACGGACAGCCTTTTGCTGGATCCTCTGACCCGCGTCTCCGAAAAACTGGTCGAATTCTTCAATCGACAAAAGCCTTTCACCCTGGAACTCAAAACCAAGACCGACTTCATTGAGCCCTTGCTGCCTCTCGACCATGGCGGGAGGACGGTCGTCTCCTTTTCGGTCAACGCGCCGTCCGTCTGTTCGCGGCTGGAGCCAAAGGCGGCGACGCTGGTCAATCGGCTTTTGGCGGCGAAAAAGGTCTGGAGCCGGGGCTACAAAATCGGGCTCCATTTCGATCCGCTAGTCCATTTTCCCGGCTGGGAGCGGGAATATCGGCAAACGGCGGAGCTCATCCGTCGACATGTGGATCCGGCTTCAGTGGCTTTCGTCTCCTTAGGCTGCTTCAGATACCTGCCGGAATTGAAGCCGATCATGCTCATGACCCGCCCCAGCGCCTTGTTCGACGCCGAATTCGTCAGAGGCGGAGACGGAAAGATGCGTTATCTTAGGCCCATAAGAAAATCGATGTATAAAACTGTTCTAAGTTTCCTGTCGGAATGCGTGAGCGGGGAAACAATCGTCTATATGTGCATGGAAAGCGGACGAATGTGGCGGGATGTGTTCGGGCATGACCCGGGAACGTTCGGCCTGACGGAAATGTTCAGGAAAAAAGAATAAAAAAGACTGTCCTCAATAGAGTTTTTATAAAACAAAATCCTTTCGGGCCATATTTTCGCCAAACCTCAAAAACGCGCTTTTCCGCTCCATCTGGTCTCCGTCTGCAGGTTTTTCGTTGCAAGTTTTTCGTTTCAGGAACCAAGGCCGCCAAAACTGGTCGCCTGGAAGAAATGAGGCTCATCGGAGATCTCGGGCGATCTCGGGAGATCTCGATCGATCGCGGACGATCTCGCCGAGGAACCTAAGGTCTCTCGTTTTTCGGCGTTTTCCCATCACTGCTATCGACTTTCGAGTTGTCGCTAAAAAAAATGGACGCAATTGCATATAAATTAATTTGTTTTGCAATATATATATCTAAATATGTCTTTGAATATCTTTATAGATATATAAGATGTATTTTTATCACAGCAAAACGTATCATAGTAATAAGAGTTCCCTAATCTGCCGGACTATAGAAAACCGCTTGAACCTTTTGATTCATTCCCTCTAACAGTCGGCGCCCACACATTGAGTTTGACTTTTGCGGGTTTTGGCAGGCGACCCCCTTTATTTTTGGTCATTTCGTCCGCTAGTTTTTTTCAAATTGCATCAAAAACTCTTGAAATATAGTCCGTAAAGTTTTAAAATGGACTATATAAAGGAGGGTTTTTATGGCCGTTCCGTTAAGCGTCCGCAAGGTCGAAAGACCTGTGAA
>JAIRTO010000148.1 GCA_031254895.1 Deltaproteobacteria bacterium | reverse complement strand
GTCATTCTGGGCGGGGCCATGGGCGAAGCTCTTCGGCTGGGAGCCAGACTGGAAGGGTTGGGAGATCGACTCAAAAGCGCCGTGGGCTCGCAAAACCCCCTCTTCACCGAAGGCTTGGTCTCCAGCTCCATCATGGTCTGCGTCGGAGCCATGGCCATCGTCGGCTCTTTTGAGGAAGGTCTCGGCCACGGCCGGACGACCATATACACCAAAACCCTCATCGATTTCTTCGCCGTGGCCGTCTTGGCTTCCAGAATGGGCGCCGGCGTGGTTTTCAGCGCGGTTCCCCTTCTCGTCTATCAGGGACTGATGACCATGGCCGCCGGAGCCTTGCAGCCGGTCTTGTCCGGATCGATCGAACAATGCCTGTCCGCCGCCGGCGGCATAATGGTCATGGGCATCGGCGTCAACATGCTGGGCCTCAGACCTCCGGTTCCCATTTCCAGCGTTCTGCCCGCCTTGGTTCTGGCCGTCATCCTGCCGCCATTCTTCGGCTGAAACCCGCCCCCCCCCCTTGTGAGGGGGGGGGGCGCTTCTCAGCCCGCCTTTTTCAGGCCCCGCTCGCCTTTTCCAGGCCCATGGAATCAGAACCTGACTCCATACGGCCCAAAAAAGGCGACGTCATCCCCTATTCCTCTATTCCCCTATTTCCCTAGTCGACTTTGACGATCCTGTATTTGCTCGAGCCCAAGCCGATTTTCTCGGCGTGCTCCAACTGGGAACGCCAGTCCGTGGACGGATGGATGCGGCAAAAATGATCTTTGCCGCCGCCGGGCCGCTCGTCGATGATGGAGCCGGACAAGGGAGCGGCGTCATTGACCATGTCGATGGCGGCCGCATCTGCGGCCACGGGATCGTAGCTGGCCACGATGCCCAAATCCGGAACCACGGCCGCGTCGTTTTCGGCGTGGCAATCGCAGTAAGGCGAGACCTGGTTGATGACGTTTATGTGAAAGTTCGGCCGATTCTGAACCACGGCCTTGGCGTACTCGGCAATCTTCCGGTTCAGGGAGTCGTTGGCCGAATCGCCTTGGGGAACAATCGCATGGAAGTTGCAGACGCCAAGACAGCGGCCGCAGCCGGCGCACTTGTCTTGGTCGATGACGGCTTTGACCCCTTTTTTGGATCCTTTCGCATAGCTGATGGCCGACTGGGCGCAGGCTTTGGCGCAGGCCCGGCAACCCGCGCACTCGGCTTCGTCGACGACGGGCTTGCCGTCGTTGTGCATGATCATCTTGCCGGCCCGGCTGCCGCCGCCCATGCCCAGATTTTTGAGGGCTCCGCCGAAGCCGGTCAGCTCATGGCCTTTGAAGTGATTCAAGGAAAAGACCACGTCGGCGTCCATGATGGCCCGGCCTATGCGGGCCGTCTTCAAAAGAATGCCCTTGTCGATGGGAACCTCGACGTCGTCCGTCCCTTTCAATCCGTCGGCGATGATTATCTGACAGCCGGTCGAACCTGGCCAAAAGCCGTTTTCCTGAGCCGCCTCCAAGTGGGCCAAGGCGTGGGTTCTTCGCCCCACGTACAGAGTGCCGCAATCGGTCAGAAAAGGCCGGCCGCCGAGGGCGGAGATCCTGTCGGCCAAAGTTTTGGCGAAGTTGGGACGCAGAAAGGAAAGATTTCCCGGCTCGCCGAAGTGGATCTTGACGGCGGCGAACTTGTTCTTCAGCTCCATAGACTCCAAAGAAGCCTTGTCGAAAATTCTGGACAGCTTGTTCAGCAAGCTGTCCCCGAACCGACAGCGCATGTCGGTGAAAAAAACGTCGGACTTGGTCACAAAACACCTCCCGTGAACGCAGGTCTCTGCCGAGAAGAAAAAAACGAGACGATCGAAATGAGACGATCGAAACGAGACGATCGATGCGAGACGATCAAAATGAACTTTTGGCGCGAAAGGCCAAAATAACCGGGGGCATTTTGGCCTTTAAACTTGCGCGTTAGCCGCTTGGACGTGAACATTTAGGGAAATGAGGCCATGCGCCGTCGACTTGAAAACAAGAAGACGACGCGAGGACGAACAGGAATAAGGCGGAAAAAGAGGGAAGAAAAAGCCGCCGACGGATCGTTCATCCGCCGACGAAAGCGATTTAGGGCCATGAACCGTTTTTCGAACCGTTTCGGATCCGTTTTTTCAGTTTCGGGTTCGCTTCGGAGACGGCGTCATTGGCCGCCAAAAAAACCGCCAAAAAGCGGTCGGCGAGTTCCAGCCGTCGCCTTCCGCCGCCAATGGCGCGACGAGAGGGCCGCCGCAGCCAGGGGCGAACAGAAACGTTGATTGATTGATGGCTTGATTGAGAAGCTGTCCTACTCGGCGACGGCCTCTTCAGGAGCTTGTTCAGGCTCCGGAGCATGACTGTCGATGTAGCCCTGAATGTCGGAGTCGGAGACGTCCCCCGTGCTGTAGCAGAAGTAACCCTGGGCCCAGATTTGCTGGCGCCAGAACTGCTGACGAAGATACTCGAAGCTCGTCATCAGCACGTGAGAAGTTTTTCCTTTCAGCTGCTGGACGAAATTGTCGACGCAGATCTTGGAAGGGAGAGAGACGAAGAGACGGACATGATCCTTGGAGATGACGCCTTGCTTGATGACGACCGACTTTCTCTCACACATTTGCCTAATGATTTCGCGGGTTTTGCGGCTTACGTCACCAACTAAAATATTCTTGCGGTTTTTCGTCAGCCAGACAATGTGCAAATTGATTGAAACGACTTTTTCCAGTCTTTCCGCGATGTGATTGTTTTCTGTCATTTTTGTTCAACCTTGAATGAATGAGTTTTTCAGATGAGATCAGGCTAATAATTTAGCCAAGGCATCGGCGGTCATGAAGCCCTTCGGCGTAGGCTTCAGCCGCGAATCGACCAATGTCAAAAAACCGTTTTCCACCAAATCGGTCAATTTTTCCGAGGGTTCTATCAGATCGACCGACAGGCCCTCCTCAAGTCTCAGACCAAGCATGATCCGTTCAAGACGAATCTGTTGTTCCGTCAGCTCCTCGACGAATTCCAAGGAGCGTTCGCCGCGGTTCAACGCGGCGGCCCAACGCCTGACCGAAGAAGCGTTGGCCCATCTTCGCCGCCCGTCAAACGAGTGGGCGGAGGGACCGAGCCCAAGATAAGGCTCGCGACGCCAGTATTTTAGGTTATGACGACAAACGGAGCCGCCCCTGGCGAAATTGGAGACTTCATAGCGTTCGAAGCCGCGCATGGCCAGAGCTTCCCCGGTCACCATAAAAAGTTCCGAGCTTCTCTCCTCCCCAGGCAGCTTCGGCGCCGCTCCGGAGGCCAGAGCCCGGCCCAAGAGAGTGGAAGGAGCGGCGGTGAGGCCATAAGCTGATATGTGATCGGCCCAAGAGTTGGCGGCCTTGTCGAGGTCGGCCGCCCATTCCTCGGGGGTCTGACCGGCGTGCCCGAAAATGAGATCCAGACTTAAGCTGACGCCCAGCTCCGCCGCCGCGTTGATGGCCTGGTAATTCTCTTCGACCGTATGCCTGCGGTTCAAGCTGTCGTGAAGCCACCGGACGTCGAAGGACTGAACGCCGACGGATATCCGATTGACGCCGCGACTTAGCCAGGACGCCGCTTTTTCGGGCGTGACGTCCTCCGGGTTCGCTTCGATGGTCGCTTCGGAGCCCTTGATGACGCCAAGCGGCGAAAGGGCCTCGAACAGAGCGGTCAATTCGCTGTCGGAAAGAAGACTGGGGCTGCCGCCTCCCAGATAGAGCGTGTCGAAAGGCTCAGGCCAGAGCGGGGCCATTAAGGCCGCTTCTCTGGCCAGACCTTCTATCCAAAGGGGAATGAGATCCAAAGCGGTGATGGAATAAAAATCGCAGTAAGGACACTTGCCTGAGCAAAAAGGCACATGAACGTAAAGGCCAGCTGGCATCGGTTTATTCCTGTTCTTCCTACTTCTGCTTCAATTTCAACGGCAGACCTGCTGCGACGAAAGTGACGTTGTCGGCCGCTTCAGCCAGACGCTGATGAATAAGGCCGGAAAGATCGCGAAAATGTCTGGAGAGAGGATCAAGAGGGACAATTCCGCCGCCGACTTCGTTGGAGACGACGACGACCGGCCCGGGTCTTTTTTTGGCCAGGTCCAAAAATTCGTCGAACTGCGAAAGTATGGGCTCGGCCTCGTATGAATCCGGCGTCCGGCCCATGACGTTGGACAGCCAAAGGGTCAGGCAATCCAACAACACGACGCTGTCTTCCCTGGCTTCCGCCAAAGCCCGAGCGAGGAAAAGCGGCTCTTCTATGGTCCGCCAGTCCGGTCCTCTCTCCGCTTTATGGCGGTCTATCCTCAGCCTCATCTCGTCGTCAAGGGGCTGAGCCGTGGCCAGATAATAGCGAGGAGCGGGAAACGTTTCGGCGGCGGCCAGAGCCGCCTTGGTCTTGCCGCTTTTCGCCCCTCCCAGAAAAAAAGTTATTTCGCCCACTTTGAGAAAGCGCCTTATTTTATATTTGATGTTTGTCGGATAAAGAGACGGAAAAAAAAATTGTCAAACAATAATAGACTAAACGACGACTGCAAAAAAAAGAGTCTCCGCGTCGAACCAAAAACGGAAAACCGTTCCGTTAAGGCGTTCCGCCTTCTCGGCTACCGCCCAGATCCGCTTGACGACTCGCTCGCGATCCAATTGACGGCTCGCTTCACGGCCAAAATTGACGCGCAAAAACTCAATCCAGCCGAGTCCGGCCATCTGGTTTAGGCCCCAGGATTCTGACGAAAAGAACCGGACAAGACCCTGACAAATGCCAGAATTCTAGGATTATTCGTCAAAATGGGCAAAATATCCAGGTCAGAAAAACTGTCGATTCCCTGAAAGCGGACGCCGCCGAGACTGGAACCGTTTCGACCGTCGCTGGACAGGTTTGACCGTCGATGGCTAAGCATTCCGGCTGCTTCGTCTTTTCCGCAGCTTGACGAAAAAACGCGGAAACGGCTTCGTCTGCCTGACTGGCCGCCAAAAAAGGCGAGGTTCTTTAGCAGTTTGGACAGGGAACCTTCCAGAATGGGGCAGTATACAATATTTGACAAGAAAAAGACATAGCGATTCAAAAGGTCGAGACCGAAGGAACCTAAAAAGAGCGCGAAGCCGCCGACGATAGAGCTAAATTGGCCAAAAACGGGCATTTCAGTCGACGACAAGACCGAACAAGAGCCATGATCGACGACACAGACGGCCTCGATAGTCGCCCCGTCCTTCCGCCGGCGTAGACAACACCGACGGCCGCCCCGTTCATCCGTCGGCAACTCGTTCTCGAACTCGACCGATCGCTTTTTTTCGCGTCGCCTTCCGATTCAAGGTCATATTCGGCTAACTGAATCAAGTCCAGCTTCGGCGAACTGAATCAGGGCCATCTTCGGCGAAAGACGGGCCTCCCGACATAAAGCCCCGGTGCGGCGTTTTTTGGGCTAATAAAAGGACTCGGTCGGCTATGGGCCAAATCAATCTAATCGCGAGCAGGCGAGTCGCGAACAGGGCCAAAACCCTTCCCTGGCGGCGTTCGCCTTTTCGACGAAATGGACAAAATCGAGAGACGGGCGTATAATTTGGGTTATTTCAGAGCCGCGACGTTTCTTTGACCTTATTTCCAGCCGCCAATCCTCCAAACTGACTTTTGGAGCTAAAAACGGCGGTCCATCCAGTCGAACGACGAAAAACCGCTTTTCGTCTCCGAAAGAACGACGCCCCTGACGGAGGAAGAAGCGGAAAAAACATAGACAACATAGACTATTCATGGAGGATGATTCATGACGACGGAAGTGAAGCGGACGCCTAAACCCAGCATCATGTACGAAGAGAACGCCTCTCAATTCAACAAATTGACGGCGGAAGGCAAGCAACCCGATCTAACCAACGCTAATTTGAGCGATCTAGATCTCCGACCTTTCAATTTAAAAGAGGCCAATCTCTCCGGCTGCTATTTGAGAGGCGCCAACCTGGCCGGCCTGGATCTCTCCGGCGCCTGCCTCCACGGGGCCAGCATCAAAAACGCGCGAATCAGCGGCTGCCTGTTTCCCGCCTCCATCTCGGCCGAGGAAATAAGCCTGTCTCTGGATCATGGAACGAGAATAAGACAACCAAAATAGCTCGCCAAAAAAGCGAACAACGTTTTTCCGCAGCCCTGGCCGTCCGGAAACGTCGATCGCCATTACGCCACAAACAGACCGACGACAGCCTCGGCTTCCAGCCGCCCCTGTCCCTGGTTTTTGGACTATTCCGCCGACCTTGCTTGAATAACAGGCCGTTCGGCTCAGTTTTCATTTTGCCGTTGTTTTTTTTAATGGGAAACGCTTGTTTCCAACATAGTCCGAAGTTCCTCTTAAGTTTCGGGCTCATGCGCCTGCCTATGAAGGCCGACGATCAAAAAAAACATGCATTGTCCCTTGGCCGAAATAATGGCCGACCTGGAGTCCTCAAAGCCTGGAACAGGCGAAAAGTTTCTTCATGAGCAGCTTTCGGCAAATGGCGGATCGCTTGAAGAACTGGATGACTTCGCCCGATTTGCGCATGAGAGTCGCCCGTCGGCATGGCCGCCGAAGCCGAAACTGCCGTTTCTGCGGCGGCCGGTGAATTGCCCGCATTGCGGGAATGAAAGGGAAATATCAAGAGAGCGGGTTTTCCGCTCCGCCTGCGGAAAGGCGCTGGTTGCCAGGGCGAAGCCCGCCGAACGGCATTATGGACATTTAAACCCAATACTGTTAACTTAAGATGATGAAAGCATGGAAGGATTGTTTGCAAAAATGAGCTTGCCAGGGGCGAAGCTCCGCAGAAGCACGGGAAAACCAAATTCAAGGGGAGTGAAACGAAAGATGTCCAGTTTACCCCTCCGGAAAATGAGCACGGCGTTAAACCAAAAGGAATCAGCCAAAAGGCGCGGATTATCCGTCGATGAGGCCAGGTATGATCAACCCCGGCTAAAGTTAACGGCTCTGATGCCAGATGCCTAGAAAAATGTTGATAATCCGGATCGTTCAGAGTATGCTATTAGAGCAAGTATGGATTGTAGAAATGCCTGAACAGTTAAAGAAGGTTATGCCAAGATGAACAAATTGCTTGTGGAAAACGCGAAAATTATGGCCAAGGGACAAATTGCCCTGCCCAAAGACA
>JAIRTO010000359.1 GCA_031254895.1 Deltaproteobacteria bacterium | reverse complement strand
GACGTCGACCAGTGACAAGCCTTTTTGGCGAGCTTAATTGATCGACTTTTTTGATCGGCTCATTTTGATCGGTTCTTTCGCCGTTCCGCCAAAAGCGGGACGGCGAACGTCCAGACAGGCTAAGCGGATCGGTTTTCCCGCCGTTTCGACAATTGGCCAACCGCCTCTCAGTTTGCTATAATGGCGCCCTGAGGGATCGACCAGTTTAGCCAGGGTCCTTTCCGGATCCTGGCTTTTTTTGTCCAGAGCCCCGCCCAGGGCGACCGATTAGCGTCCAAAAAAAAGCCTTCCGGCCTTCGCCAAGCTTAGATCTCCATCCGCGAGCTTTTTGGCGAAAAGCCGCCCGAAAAAAGGCGGCTTTTCGCGTCGGATCGGCTTTTTTTCATTTTCCGGGCGACGGTCCTCCTCTTCGCCGGTTTCCCCCGCTCCCCGTCGACGGGATCAAAAATGTTTCCGGCTGAATAATCGTTCCGAGGACATATGATTTGGGACATTGACCCGGTTATATATCAGCTGCCCGGCAGTCAGCTGGGCATACGCTATTATGGAGTCATCTTCTCCCTGGTTTTTCTGGGCGGCTTTTTTTTGTTCCACTGGCAGACCGTCAGGGCCGGCGATCCTCCCGAGGCCGCCTATGACGTCATTCTGCCGGGTTTTTTGGGACTTCTTCTGGGCGCCCGTCTGGGTCACGTCTTTTTCTACAATTTCGATCGTTTCGTCTCCGAGCCGAGTTGGGTTTTCCGCGTCTGGGAAGGCGGTCTGACCAGTCACGGAGCGGCCATAGGCCTGGCCTTGGCCCTATGCTTCTACGCCCGTCGGCGCAAGATGCCTTTTTTGGCCGCCGCCGATCGCTTCACTTTTTCCGCCGCCTTGGGGGCGGGTCTGGTCAGGCTGGGCAATTTCTTCAATTCGGAAATTGTCGGCCGGGTCACGACCTCCGGCTTCGGCGTCAAATTCCCCCGCTACGACCTTTTGCCGCCGGAATTGTGTCCGGCGAGGTATCCCAGCCAGCTGGCCGAATTTTCCATGGGCCTTTTCATTCTGGGCGTTCTTTTGTTTTTGGACCGACGCCTTGGCGGCCCGAACAGGCCCAGAGGCGTTCTCTCCGCCGCTTTTCTGATTCTGTATTTTTCCGGCCGCTTTCTGGTCGAGTTCATCAAAGAGCGTCAGGGACCGGACGACGATCTTCTTCTCAGCAAAGGACAGCTCCTTTCCTTGCCTGGCCTCGTCATAGGCGCGATTCTTCTGATCCATTGCTGGCGGCGGGCGACGAGAGACCCTATCCAAGCCTGGGGAAGGGATTCCAGGGGAGAGGCCAGAAAAAAGACGTCCGAGCGCGCGGCTTCGGCTCCGAAAGGCGGCGCCGGCGGCTCCAAAAACTCAAAAGACTCTGAAGGCCCCAAAAACTCAAAAAATTCAAAAGACTCTGAAGGCGCCCTCGGCGCCCTCGGCGCCGCCGGCGCCGCCGGAGGCGGCGAAGCTTCCAAACCAGGTCGCGGCGACTCCAAAGGCCGGCGTCGCTCCGGCGGCCGTCGGCGTTCCGGCAGCGGAGGGAAGAGGTGACGTTCATCTGGCCCCATAAACTGCCGGCGACGCTCTGGAACGCCTTCATCAAAGACAGTCTCCGCATCTACGCCCTCCTCCCCAAAAAACTCAAAGCCGCCTACTTTGCCGTCTTTTTTCTCCAGGCCGTCTCGGCCATCGTCGAAACGACGACGCTTTTGGTCATCTCTCTGTTCGCCATGTCCATCGCCGCTCCGGAAGCGGTGATGAATCACTTTCTGGTCAAGCCTTTTCTGGAGAACGTCCCGTTCGTGGCTTCGCTGGTGACCGGCCCCAGACAGCTGGTGACCTTCACTAGCTGTCTGATGATCTTGTTCATCTTTCTGAAAAACTCTCTCTTCACCGTCACCAACTATTCGGCGGCCCATTTTTCGGAAAAAGTGGCCCTGCACATCGGCCGGGAGTCCGTCCGCCGCTATCTCAACAAAAGCTACTACTGGCACATCTCCGAGGCCAGCGCCTCGGTCATCCATAAGATAATTCTGCGCTACACCCTGGCCAACTACACCCGAAACGTCCTGTACCTGTATTCGAACATATTGTGTTCGACGCTCCTTTTCATCTCCCTGTTCATCGCCCAGCCGTATCTGACTTTCGTGGTCATCGTCTGCTTCGGCCTCTCCAGTCTGATTCTGTACGCCTCCATCAGGCGCAGCATCGATCGGGCCGGGCAGCTGGTCAGCTCCACCGCTCTGGAGGAACAGATGACCATGACGGCCATGACCAAGGGCATTAGGGAAATCATCACCTATCACCGGCAGAACACGGCCTTGAAGAAGATGCTCTCGGCCGTGGAGCTGGGCCTCAAGCCCCGGGCCTTCAACGACTTCGCCATGACCATTCCTTCGGGCATCATGGACTGCGTGGGCTTCGGCACCATCGGCGGCATGGTCATCTTTCTTCTCATGAAGGAGACGCCCATGGAGGAAATAGTCGCCGCCGCCTCCATGCGGATGCTGACCGCCTGGCGCATTTTGCCGGCCGTGACCAGATGTCTGAACCTGTCCGTCTCGATCCGAGGCTTGAAGCCCAGAGCCATGCTCTGTCTCGAGCTTCTGGAGACCTTCGCCAAGGAGAGCGCCGGCGTCAGTCCGGAGCCGGACCCGAATTTCGCCTTCAAACGCAGTCTGGATTTGATTGACGCTTCTTTTCGCTACCCCGACAAGACCCACGAGGCCATCTCCAACGTCAGCCTCTCCATAAAAAAAGGGCGGAACGTCGGCTTCATCGGCCCTTCCGGGGCCGGCAAAAGCACCTTGGCCCTCCTCTTGTCCGGCTTGGTCGCCCCGACCGACGGGGCTTTCGAGGTCGACGGCCGAACTTTGGATCCGGCGGCCCAGGCGAGTTTTCTTCTCAAACTCGGCTACGTGCCTCAAACGCCTCTTTTGATGGACGGAACTCTGGCCGAAAACGTGGCCTTCAGCAAATGGGGGGAGGAGTTCGATCGCCAAAAGGTTCTGGAAGCGTGCAAGCTGGCGGCCATGGATTTCGTGATCAAAGAGCCGGAATCGCTCGATCAGCCCATCAGCTCGGCCAGCGGACGCCTCTCCGGCGGAGAGGCCCAGCGGGTGTCCATAGCCCGAGCCCTGTTCGCTCAGCCGGAGATCGTCATCTTCGACGAAGCCACGAGCTCTCTGGATCAAGCCAACGAAAACATCATCCGCAACACCATCAACAGAATCAAAGGCCGCATAACCTCCATCATCATCGCCCACCGCCTGTCCACGGTGGAAGACTGCGACGAGATCTACTGGATAGAGGACGGACGCGTCAAGATGCATGGTCCGCCGTCGGAACTCCTGCCTCTGTACGAGGAGATGCTAAAAAGCCTGACCGACGAGACCTTGGACGGCGAGGCGGCGGACCAGAATCAGACCCGAAACTAGAACCAGGCTTCCGAAAAGCGCGGCCAAAAACAGCGAGGCCAAAGACAGCGAGGTCAAAGACAGCGAAACCAAAGACAGAGAAACCAAAGACAGAGAAACCAAAGACAGCGAGGTCAAAGACAGCGAGGCAAAAAAAACGGCGCGGCCAATACAGCTGGAGCAAAATTAACCCGGCCAAAAACTTGACCCAAATATTCGACCAGAAATATTCGAACAAAAAAAATCGCTCGACAAAAAGACTTGTCCACAATAGGCGGCTCCCTAAAAGAGCCGCAACTTATGACTTTTGGCTAGAGCCAAAAAAGCTTGGCCGCCGGCCCAAAAAGCTTGACTGCCCTTGACCGCCCTCGACGGCGGCGAATTGACTGAGCCTCGACGCCTCGGCGCCTCGACGCGTGGGCGCCTCGAAGCGTGTACGTATCGGCGCCTCGCCGCGTGGACGCTTCGACAGATCGCGACGAACGACGCCTATTACCTGGATAGCGACTAAAAGACATGCCCAAGACCGAAGACATGAAAGCAAGGAAAAAAGGCCTGGCGACCGAGCGGCTCTCGGGACAAAAGAGCCTCGCCCGAAGGGGGAGCCTCCCCCTTCGGGCCTTGTCCTTTTTCCGGCTTTTGGCGTTGTTTTCGTTGGCCCTGCTCGCGCTCTTCGGCTATTCGGCGCTGGCCGCCGAGCCGCCCGACGGTCAGGCTCATCCGGCTTTGGAGGCTTACCGGGAACTGGCCGGGAAGAACGATTTGCAGACCGATTTCGGACCGCCCTTTAGAGTAGATCCGCCTCCGCCGCCTCGGACCTCCATTTTCCCTGAAGGCACGTTCGTCACCCTGGTTATTTCCGCCGTCCTTATCGGTCTTATCGTCGTCTTGTTCAGCTATCGTCGCTATTTGCGCCAAAAGAAAACCGTCATTAAGCCGATCCAGACGGAGAAGCCGGGCCTCGACGTGGCCCCTTTGCTGAAGGCCGGAGAAAAAGCGGATCTTCTGGTTCAGGGAAACAGGA
Organism: Deltaproteobacteria bacterium; assembly: GCA_031254895.1. GTDB lineage: Bacteria > Desulfobacterota > Desulfarculia > Adiutricales > Adiutricaceae > JAIRNQ01. The sequence continues at coordinate 862 of JAIRTO010000359.1, read as the reverse complement.
TCATCGAGGCCATGCACTCCATCTTGCTCGACACCATCGAAGAGCTGAAGACGCAAAGAAAGCTGTCTTTTCCGCCCTCGACGACCAGTCGGGAGATAGCCTCCCAATTGGCCTTGGGAGAGAGGGAAAACGCCTGCCTTTACGACATCGTCGCCATGGTCGAACCGACTTGGTTCGGCAACGTCTCTCCATCCTCAGAGGACTATCGACGTCTTCGGGACAAATTCGACGACTTTCTGGCTCTTTTGGGAACCAAGCCGCCCCGCAGGCCCAAACGTTTTCCCGGCGGAGCCGGCGGATCCGTCGGCCCCGCCGGCGGCGCCGGCGGCGGAAGTCCTCTGCCTACAGGAGGCGGTTTTGGAGGCGTCTGATTTCCAAGCTTATGGCCGTCAAAGCTTTTGGTGCAGGCTCTTTCCGGAAGCGCTGGGCGCGACGCGGCCCCTCGGAGAAACGCTAGCTATGGAGGAGCGAGCCGGGGAGAAACAAGCAGGAGAGAAGCAAGCCGGGCCGGAGCAAGCCAGGCCGGAGCAAGCTTGGACTGAAAAAGCCGGGCCGGAACAAGCCGTCGAACGCGGCCCCGCCCGCCGAAGCCTCGTTTCCCGCAGCCAGCCTTCTCCGCCGAGAGATCTTCTCGGACGGGCGAGGAAACTACCCCCCAGAGCGAGCCAAGAGTTGAGCCAGAAGCCGATTATGGAGCCGAGCCTAAAGCCGATCATGAAACCAGGCCAGAAGACGATAATGGAGCCGAGCCTGGAGTCGGCTGCGAAGCCGGTTAAGGAGCTTAACCAGAAGCGAAGCCGGAAGCCGATTATGAAGCCGATAAAAGGGCCGGCTGCGGCGCCAAAAAAGGGGCCGAGCCGAT
>JAIRTO010000308.1 GCA_031254895.1 Deltaproteobacteria bacterium | reverse complement strand
GGCCTGTGCATATAGACGCCTGTTCAGAAAGACTCCTGCGCTTATGGACGAATGCTCGCAGCTTTTTGCGGCGCTTGATCGTCGTTTCGATCGTCGGGGCTTTTTTTGGCTCGGCGGCTAAAACGCCGCCAAGAGGACGGGAAGCGGCGAGCTTCCCCTCGCGGCGGCCAAAGCGCGTCTTTTTGAGGCTTTTATGGGGGCGCGGAAAACCCGCCGATGCCCTTCGGGCGGACGCCAAGAGACCAAAAAGGCCAACTCCAGTCCAATCCAATCCAGGCCAGGCCAGTCCAATCAAAACCAGGCCAATTCAGGTCAGGCAAAACAAGACCAAGCTAGGCCAGGTCGCGGCCCCACGTTCCGCCTTTCTTCGCTGCGGAGCAAAGTCCGTTGGCCTTTTGGACAAAAATTTTTGACCAGCCTTCGATCACAGGAGAACAATCACGATGTCTGAAATGAAGATTGCGGTTCCGGAAGACGTCAGCGTCGACAAGGCGACCATCAAGATGCTGCGTCTTGCGCAAAGCAAGGGACAAGAGAGCATCTTTGACAGAGCCGTCAAAATGAAGCAGTGCAATATCGGCGCTGAAGGCATATGTTGCAAGATATGCTCGCAGGGTCCTTGTCGCCTGCCTTTGACCAAAGCCATAAAGGACGGGAGCGAACCCGACGACAGGATCGGTCTGTGCGGGGCGACCCCGGAGACGATAGCCGCCAGGAACTTGGCCAGGCAAATAGCGGCCGGTTGCGCCACCCACTCCGATCACGGGCGGGGCGTCATTGAGACTTTCCGGGCCATGGCTTATGGAGAAGCGAAAGATTACACGATAAAAGACGACCTCAAGCTCAAGGAGGTGGCCGGATATTTCGGAGTGCCCGTGACCGAAGAGGCGGACGGCCAAACGGTTCCCCGAGACAAGTGGGACGTGGCCAGAGAAGTGGCGGACATCGCTCTGAAGCAGTGGGGCCAGCAAGAAGGCCGGATGATTTACCCCGGACGGGCGCCCGAGCCGACCAAGGAGCGCTGGCTCAAGCACGGGGTCTGGCCCAGAGGCATCGATCGCGAAGTAGTGGAGATCATGCACAGGACGCATATGGGCGTGGATCAGGATTATCGGAATTTGCTGAAGCAAGGCGCCCGTTGCTCGCTAGGGAACGGTTGGGGCGGTTCGATGATGGCCACGGACATGCAGGACATCATGTTCGGCACGCCTTATCCCAATGCTGGCAAAATAAATCTGGGCGTGTTGTCCCCGACCAAGATCAACATCATCGTCCATGGTCACGACCCGCTTCTGTCAGAGATGATCGTGGCCGCCGTGCACGCCCCGGACATGATGGAGCTGGCCAGAGCCGTCGGAGCGGAAGGGTATGTGGTGGCCGGCATGTGCTGCACGGCCAACGAGATTCTGATGCGTCACGGCATGCCGATCGCCGGGGATTATTTGCAGCAGGAGCTGGCCGTGGTCACCGGCGCGGTGGAGGCCATGGTCGTGGACGTCCAATGCGTCATGGAGAATCTGGCCCGGATCTCCGAAAGCTATCACACCAAGTTCATCACCACCATGCCTATCGCCAAGTGCGCCACGGGAAAAAACACGATCCATCTGGAGTTCGACGAGCGCGAGGCCATGGCCAAAGCCAAGGAGATCGTCAAAACCGCCGCAGACAATTTTAAAAATCGCGGAGCGGTCGACATTCCGACGGACACCAACCGCATGGTCATCGGCTTTTCGACCGAAGCCATCAAGTATCACTTGGGCGGAACTTTCAGAGGCTCCTTCGTGCCCTTGAACGAGAACATCATCAACGGCCGCATCAGGGGCATCGCCGGCGTGGTCGGCTGCAACAACGCCAGGACGGTTCATGACCAAGGACACATTGAACTGATGAAAGAGCTGGTCAGAAACGACGTCATCGTCTTGACCACCGGCTGCGCGGCCATGGCCGCCGGCAAGGTGGGACTTTTGGCGCCGGAATCGGCCGCCGTCCACTGCGGGCCGGGCCTGGCCGAAGTGTGCGAAACGGTGGGCTTGCCGCCGGCCTTGCACATGGGTTCCTGCGTGGACAACTCCAGAATTCTGACGGCGGCGACGGAAGTGGTCAAAGCCGGCGGGCTGGGGAAGGAATTGTGCGATCTGCCGGCCGTCGGCGCCGCTCCCGGTTGGATGAGCGAAAAGGCCGTCGGCATCGCCCAATATTTTGTGACCTCAGGCATATCGGTCATGCTGGGCGTTCCCTTGCAAATTTACGGCTCCCCGAAATTGGCGAAGCTTTTGGAAGAGGAGATGGAAGAGATGTACGGAGCCGTCTGGGGATACGAGCCGGATCCCGTCAAGTGCGCCTACAAGATGATCGCCATAATAGACAAAAAACGCAAAGCTCTGGGCATCGACAAGGTTCGGGAAAGGGTGCTCATGGATATGGCTGATCGCCAGAAACTGGCTGTCGGCTAATATTTGCTCCGTCGGGATAGGCGTCCGGGTTCAGCGGCCAGCTCGGCGATCCTCCCGACCTCGGGGAAAGACGGTCTTATCCGAGACTGCGGCTCGGAACGGGCCGTCTTTCTTTTTTTCGGTCGGCCTCGTCAGGCCAAATGGTCCATCTCGGAAGAGCCATTTGGCGGGGCGGAAAAGACTGGCGACGGGAGAAGGAAGGGAGAAAGAGAAGAAAGAAAAGAAAGAACGAGAAGAAAGAACGAGAAGAAAGAACGAGAAGAAAGAACGAGAAGAAAGATGCGGACATGTCGCGACAAAAGAAGGACAATGGCCGCTCCGCAAAATTTTGCTTGCTAAGAAAGCCGCAGTCATTTAAAATAGCTGTTTACGGTCGTCGGTCAAGACGTCTTCTTGACTGAGGCGGAATTTGACAAAATCTTAATCGGGACATAGCTCAGCCTGGTAGAGCACTGCGTTCGGGACGCAGGGGCCGCTGGTTCAAATCCAGTTGTCCCGACCATCATTAAATTTCAAAGACTATTTTTTGCTGCCCTGTCGGCTGCTTGCGGCCGATGGGGCTTTGTTCGTTTCGGGCCTCTCGTTTCAAAAACGCCGACAAACTTTTCGGCTGTTTAGGAAAAGGGAAGATCTCCGGCCCTTTTCTGTTGACCAGGCTCCGGTTTTTAGCCTTTCTTCTCCTTCGGTTTATTTGGCTCCTCAGCTTTTTTGGCTCCAGTCGCTTTTTGGCTCGTTTCCGTCGCCTGTCCAAGGGTTTGCGGGAACAGGTCTTTTGCGGATTATTTGGCTCCGATATTGCATTTAATTTGCGGCGTTGGTTCTTAGTCGGCCAATCTTGCCGGCGGTCGTCAAGCCAAAAGAGTTCGAGATTCGTCTCGTCGAAGCTTGGCGAAAAGCGACTGCTTAGCTTCGCGCGAAGCCCAAAAAAGACGAGTCTTTGGCGGAAAAACTAGTTTGGAGTCTTTGGCGATCCGACTTGATCGTCATCTGGAGAGCGTCATGAAAATAGACCAGCAAATACTGGATGGGGTCTTTCTAACACCCAGAAAAGAGCAAAATTCTCAGGCGGGACAGACCGGGCCTAAGGAAGATTTTGCCGCGTATATGGGGCTGCAAGAAAATAAAGGTCTTAGCGCCCCCATAAACGGAATCGAAGAAAGCTCCGCTCAATTATGGGCCGCTTCGCTTTTGGGGCAAATTCAAGCCGGTCAGGCGGTCGGCGCTTCAGCTCCCGATGCCGCCGCAGCCGACGTGGAAGAGGAAATCGGCTCTGTTCTGAACATGTTGGAAAAATATATGAAAGCTCTCGGCGATCCGCAGGTGACTTTGAAAGAGATTTCGCCTTTGGTCGAAGATCTGGATCGCGGAGCCTTGAAGCTGGATAAGATGGCGGCCTCGCTGGGATCCGACGAGCCCATCAGGCGACTGACGACGGAAACGGCCGTGTTGGCCGCCGTGGAGGCTCTAAAATTCAAGAGAGGCGATTTCGTCTGAGGCTAAATCGTCTGTCCGAAGGAACGGGATGACGCATGCAGGTTGAAGTCGGCAATAACTACAACCCTCTGGGACGCATGGGGCCTATTCATCCTCGGCCCGAATATCGGCCGGGCAAGAACCCGAGTTTCGAGCCCCGCGAGTCTGAGGGACCCGGCCAGGACGCGGCTCTGGCTTCTCGAAAAAGAACCGAGCGGAACAAGGCCGAATCCAAGGGCTCGGCGCCGGTTCAAAGTCCGGCGACCGAGGGACGCTTGAATCTGCAAGGAGCCAAGACTCTTACGGAACTGGCGGCTCAGGCCATCCGCGAGCTCGATGGTCAAGGAACCAAAAACAGCCCGCACCGGGTCGACGGTCTGGGCTTGATGGCTCCTCACTATATTTGAGCCGACATCGAATCGTCTTCTTTCCGGCTGATCGGCCTGATGACGTGGCCGGGGAGAGGCGCGTTTTCGGAGATTTTTTCGTTTCGGCGGCTCTTTCGCGTCTTGATCGTCGTTTCCGGCCGAGTCTCCGGCTCGGCTTGTTCAAGGAATTCTCGACGCAGCTTGCTCAAAAACAAGTGCGCGATTAACGTCTGCAAAATATGGCGATGCCAGCCGGCCCAGGAACGGGCTTCGCAACGCCCCATTCCTAGCCGCGTTTGGCAGTCGAAGAAGGATCGATTGATGGTCCAGCGTCGACGGGCCAGGCGGCGAAGCGCCTCCTGAGGCTCGGCGGACGAAACGTTGGACAGAGCGTACTTGGTCGGTCCATCAGATTTGAACGCATACAGCCAAATTTCCTGCCCAGGCTTCCCGTCTCTGCACTCCCTCGCCCTAACGCATTTGTCCTGAATCGGAAGAAGAGCGTCTTGAACGTAAGGGTCTCCCGCCTCCAGAGTCGTCGCGGCCCAGGGAACGTCGGATAGCTCCGCCAGCGAGGCGGCCGACAGGACGGATATTTCCCTAGGCTCTTCCGAACGTTTTCCGTTGTTGCCAAGGAACGTCGCGGCGTCAGAGCTGATTGGAGAGAGAGGGCATATCTCCAGACTGCCGGGAATTTCGGCGAAATAAGGCATGTCTTTGGGCAGGGCGTCCAGAAAAGCCGGCTCTTGACCCAAAGAGCTGTCGACTCCGATGGAAGTGAAGTTGAATTGTCCGGATTTGGTCAGCTTGTCGATCATGTCCAAGGCGTACCTGATTTTCGACTTGTATTGCAGATCTTCCGGAACCTTGGATTTCTCGCGCTTGGGGGCGAAATGCTCGCTAAACCAGATCTCGGGCATGAACAGAGCGAAGTCAATAAGGGTTCCGCCGGTTTCGCCGGCGAAGCCGGCCATGACGCTGACTTGGCATCTGGTGGTCTTGCCCAGCCGACTGCAATATTGCATGTCCACGCCGACAGATTCAAGACCTTGCTTCAGAAAATCGAAGAGGTCGAGGGTCAGCATGGCGTTGGGCTCGGAAAAGAAGCAGGCGGCGTCGTTTCTGTGTTCATCGATCATGCCTTCGGTGTCCCACTCGCTGCGGCTCATGAAATTGGACATGTTGCGGATTTCATCGGGTCCTTCGTAGGCCTTGCTTATGGGATCCATGGTTTTGCGAGGCAGATCGCTTAACAGTCCTTTGACGAAAGCCACGAAATGCTGGGTGAGCTCTTGGCGGCCGAGGTAGGGAATGAAAGGGGCGAGGTGCTCCGTCAGCAAGTTTTCCATTCGGCCGAAGTTTTCGTTCGTAATCCCCAATTCTGCGAAAAGTTGGGGATTTCGCAGGGGGATGGCTGAAATCATGGCCAGAATTTCTTCTTTTTCGTTCGGCAGCCGATCGAGGTTAGGCTGGAAAAGGTTTATTATTCGACGGTTGATGACTTTGACGTAAATGGATTTGGTCTGGCCGTGATAGATGAAGCTGTTGCCTTGGCGGCCGAAGCCTTTGGTTTCGCCGAGATAGACCCAGTTGGCGGCCACGTAGCAGCTGCCCTGAAACTTTTCCGTGTCGACGAAAGTTTCGATCAGATAAGGCTCGACTTCGTACTGCGTTTTCCAGTCCTCCCTCAGCCTTTTTACGCTCAGCGCAAGGACGTGGGAAGCCAGATTCTGGATTCTGACCCAAGGCAAGATCAGGAAGCGATTGTTGTTGACCAGATGAGGCAACATCTTCAGCCTGGCCTCTTCGTCCCAACCTATGTACATGTCTCTGAGGCCGAGCTTGTAGGCGCCGGAGCAATAGCTTATGGCTCCGACGAGCCGATGGCCCAAAGTGATCAGGTATTTGACCCGGCCGCCGATGACGCTGACGTATCCCAGATAATGATGTTCCCGCACCAGCCGGTCCCAGACCTGTTCCCATTTAGTTTCGTCAACTTTGTGGAGGAGCACCGGTTCGGAGTAATCGCCTATCTCTCCTTCCATCACGGTTTTGTCGTTTAGGTTGAGCTTGATTTGATGCGCCATTTTAGTGGGATTCCTTTCAGAATTCCTTCCTCATCCCGACGTGATTTCGCCGCCGGATCGCCGAAGGGTTGTCAAAGCCAAAAATGTTCAAAAGAAAAAGAGCCGCGTTTTCGCGACAATTAGCTTTCAGACCGTCAATGCCGGCTAGGAAAGCTTTTTGGAAAAATTATAAGCAGTTGAACCACAAAATATTGTGCCGTAAATATTTTATCACACATTAGTTGGGGCGCCAACCTGCGCCCGTCAAAATAATCCGTCGCCAGTGCGACGGCGAAGCCGGCAGGGCGGTTTCAAAGCGTCCAAAAGCCGCGAATTTAGAGGGAACTAGCGGGTGAAGCAGCCAAACGGGAAGTCGGCCGTCCCTCGACTGACGGGACGAAAAAAAGCCTCTGGCCGTCCTTGGAAATCCTCGGCCACGCCTGAACATGTTCTACCGTGGCGTTAGTCTATAGGGAGGAGCTTGGCGGCGGGGGCGGGCGGTCAATCTTCTTCGCGGGCAAAGCGGTTTTTTTGGTTGAA
>JAIRTO010000285.1 GCA_031254895.1 Deltaproteobacteria bacterium | reverse complement strand
TTCCAGGGAAACATCCGGGAATTGTCTTACGAGGATTTAGGCGCCGAGACGACATGACGCAACAGCAATTAGCAGATTTATTGAAAACTAAACAAAGCCGCATATGCGAACTGGAAAGCTGCGCAAGAGCAATAAGCAAATCTATGGCCCAGAAATTGGCGAAGTTGTTTGAAACTTCATATAAAGTCTTTCTATAGACTGCGGCATTTCTCCGGGGGGATGGCGATCACCCCCCCTTCAGATTGTCTTGTCGATAAATCTTTCTGAGGTTATTTGGCCTCAGAGGCTGTGCTGTAGGATGATAGCTTCGGTTATGCCGGAGGATGACAGTTTCGGCTATGCCGGAGGATTATATGCCGACTGCCGATGGAAAATGCCTAAAAGAGCCTCTTAATAAAGGTTAATGTTGACGTTGCATATTATGCACGATACAATGCATATAAAGGAGGCGCGCGATTATGTCACAGATGAATATGAGAATAGACGCCGATTTAAAGAAAGAAGCCGAATCTGTGCTCAGAGAACTGGGACTGACCATGTCGGCCGCAATAAATATTTTCCTGAAGCAGATCGTCATGCGTGGCGGACTGCCTTTCGCCGTCACATTGCCGCAGCGCCGAACGATTAAAAACCAACGAAAAGAGAGTCTCGATTCCCTGCCTGATTTCTCTTCTCAAGATCGCAGGATTGAAGAAGAATGAAAATTTGACAGAGAATCTTGCTATGACCGATAGAGTCTTCGTTGACGGCAATGCATGGATTTATCTTTTCATTCGGCAGGACGATCGAAAAAGAAAAGTCGCCGAAGGCTTCATTGTCGGCAAGGCCAAAAACAACCGTTTCGTCGTTTCAGGCCAAGTGATGAACGAGGCGCGCGCCGTACTGAAGAAGAAAGGTCAGGCGGAGTAGGAGATACGCCGAGTAGCCCCAAGACATGGTGGGCAGCTGCGCCATTTGCGATCATGTTGGCGATATCGTTTTGTTGGCGTCGGAGTTGAGGAAAGAGCATTAGCTTTCTTTTTGGGACAGTCATGTCATCGCTTGCGCTCTGGCTTCAGAATGCGGAATTTTGGCGAGCGAGGACATGCAGGACAGGCGAATTATTGACGGGATGACGATAAAGAATATTTTCAAGGATGTGTAGCGTCAATGAACTTGGCGGTTTGTCCGACATCGCTCGCGACAGCGGCTTCGCCGAGCGAACGGCGAGCCTGGCCTGCGCCGCCGGCGTTTCCGCGAGCCCATAAAGCCATGTTCCGGATTGGCGCATAACGCTCAGAGCGCATAAAGAAACCACAAGAAAAGGCAAAAACGATAGACGGTCAAAACGGGTTTCCGTGACATATGGACATATGGTCGAAATTTGGTTCGAGTTTCAGCGTCATGACAAACCGCGATCGTTTGGAATAGCGATGAGGCTTTGCATTTCGATCATGTTTCGGCTATGATGCCGCCCATGCCTTTGAGATCGTAGCCGCGCATGTACTGGAACTGAGACTGGAACTCCTTTGAACGAAGGATGTCAAGAATAGCCTGAACTATAGGCTGATCCAACTCCGACCGCCTGATGACCAAATCATACTGTTCGTTCTGCAAGGCCAAAAAATCCACCCCGTCGACCTGACTCGCCGCCTTCAAATCCCCTACCCCAAAATCGGCCTCTCCCCTGCCCACGGCGCCCGCGACGGAAAGATGCGAAAGCTCTTCTCTCTGATACCCGACGACGTCCTGACCGTTGACCCCCATGAGGCGAAGATGCTCGTCCAAAAGGACTCTGGAGCCGGCTCCTTTTTCCCTGTTGACGATGGTCAAATCGCTTCTTTTCAAATCGTTCCAGCCCGTCAGTCCCTTCGGATTGCCGGAGGCGACGTAATACCCCTGCACGCGTCCGCAAAGATGAATGACCACGGCCGGAACTCCCGGCAATAGCCGCCGAACGAAGGGAATGTTGTACTGTCCGCTGTCGCCGTCCCACAAATGGGCGGTGGCCGCCTGCACTTCCTCGTTGTAAAGGGCCACCAGCCCTTTGTAGCTGCCGACGTATGACCGCAGAGCCGGTCGATCAGGATTGGGGCGGCGGGACATGAAGCCGGTCAAGACGTCCAGCAGAGGATCTTGGCCGCAGATGACGAACCCGGAGCCGACGGAGTGAAGCGGCGACGAAGGCTTGTCTTTCGACTGTTCGGAGCTGTGGCCTTTCCTGGAATCGTTTATGTATCTTTCCACGTCAGTCCTGGAAAAGCGCATCTTGCGGCCGACTTTATAATGATTGAGCTCTCCCCTCTTGACAAGTTCGTAGACGGTGTTTTTGGCTATGCGCAAGATTTCGGCCACGTCCTTGGCCGTCAGACTGACGTGTTCAGACATCGAAGAATGCTCCCTGTCCTGCGGATTGGCCTAAACGGCCGACAAAGTCGAGCCGGAAACGCGAAAAGACGATAAAACGACCTTCCGCGCGGCAGACGAAAAAACATCAGAGTTATTGGCGGAAAAAAAAAGGGCCGGAAAACGTCGACCGAACGACGCCGGCTTTCGTCGCTAGGGAGACGAAAGAACAAACCCTTTGGTCAGCCGCAAACAAAAAAAGATACTAAAAATGACAAATAAGCATATTTCGTTAAATATCGTATTCTTTGGTCTGACCACGCGACTTCTTATTTTACCTTACTATGGAGTAATTGACAATACTGGCGAAATGGCGCCTCCTGGCCTTTCGACGGCCAAGCCGAACCCGACAAAACGCCGAAAGCGGACTTGACAGCCCGTCCCCGACTGATTTAAAATAGACGGAAAATGACTTCTGAGACAAAATATATATTGTTTTATCACGATTCATATTGTATAGTTTGATCCGCCAAACCAGCCTTTTCGCGCCTCCGGATGAACGACTTGCCGCGACGCCCCTCGTCCGACTGGATTAAGGACGGCGTTCAAACCAAATAACGCTTTTCATCGTTCTCGGCTCCTTGGCGAGCCGAAACGACAACGCCGCTGACATTATGGTGAAGCATGAAAAAACTCTTGGTCCTTATGGTCTTGTCCGTTTTGACGGTTTTTGGTTCCTACGCTTCGGCTGCGGAGTTCCAAGTGGCCGTGGCCAGCAACTTCCAAGCTCCAGCCGAACTCATCGCCGCCGAATTCGAAAAGGACACCGGCCATAAAGCCGTTCTGGCCTTTGGAGCCACCGGGGCCTTTTACGCCCAGATCAAAAACGGCAGTCCCGTGTCCATCTTTTTGGCGGCCGACGCCAAGACCCCGAAACAACTTGACGCTGACGGCTTGGCCAAAGCGGGCAGCATTTTCACCTACGCCCAAGGCGCCCTGGTGTTGTGGTCGGCGACCGCCGATTACGTGGACGACGCCGGGCAAGTTTTGAAGGACGGCGGCTATCAACACTTGGCCGTGGCCGATCCGGATCGCGCCCCTTACGGAGCGGCGGCTTTTGAACTGCTCAAGGCCTGGGGACTTCTGGACAAGCTCCAGCAGGAGCAGAAGCTCGTGACCGGAGAAAACATCGGACAGACGGTGCAGTTCGTGGAGACCGGCAACGCCGAGCTAGGCCTGGTGGCTCTCTCTCAGGTTTGGAAAGACGGCCAATTCACCAGCGGTTCCGGTTGGAAAGTCAGCCCGGATTTGTACTCGCCCATTCTTCAGGACGTCGTCATCCTAAAGACGGCCGAAAACGACCCGGCGGTTCAGGCCTTCGCCGATTATCTGAAGAGCGAAAAAGCCAAAGAGATCATCCTTTCTTTCGGCTACGCCTTGCCCTAACGGAAAAAGTTTAGAAAGGTCTAAGATTTGGCTCGCTTGGCGACATAGGGGCGGGCCTCACGATCAGGGCGCCCTCCTTTCCAGGCTTCAGAGCCCCTCCCTGTTGTCTGGTCTGGAGGGCCCTTGAATTTTGGCCTATAACAAATCCTTCAGTCGTTTTTCCTCCATCTGCGGGCAGCCCTTCGTCAAAAAGCCGCAGACGCGGCGACAGGTCGCCTGGTCGACAATTTTAGGTGGCTGTTTTGTTCTTGTCCCTCTCACCCGCCGAGATATCCACCATAAAGCTTTCACTCAAGCTGGCGGCTTGGACTATGGCCATCAGCTTGCTTCTGGGCTCTCCCATAGCCTGGTGGGTCAGCCGCCGAGACACCTTCGCCAGACGTCTCGTGTCCGCCATCGCGACCATGCCTTTGGTGGTGCCGCCCACCGTTCTGGGCTTCTATCTATTGTTTTTCATGGGTCCCTTTGGACCAGTCGGCAAAGTATTCAAAGCCATGGGGCTGCAGCTTCTGCCTTTCACCTTCTCCGGCTTGGTCGTCGCCTCGGTCATCTGTTCGATGCCTTTCGTCGTTCAGCCGCTAAGCAACGCCTTCATCGCTCTGGGCGAAAGGCCCCTTGAAGCGGCCTCGACCTTGGGGGCGAACACCTTCGACGCCTTCATGACCGTCATAATGCCCCAATGCAAGCCGGCTTTCCTGACGGCGGCCATCATGAGCTTTTCCCACGCCATTGGCGAGTTCGGCGTGGTCCTGATGATAGGCGGCAACATCCCCAACGTCACCAGGGTTCTGTCCATGCAAATATATGTTTATGTGGAGAACATGAACTACGCCAGAGCCCACGTCTTGGCCGGCGGACTTGTCGTTTTCGCCGTTCTGACCATGCTGGCCATGCAAATGCTCAACCCGCGCCAGAAGGTCAAGAAAGACAAGTCGGCGTTTTAAAACCTTCGCGTCGCCGGGAACGGGACAAAACCAAGGTTCCACTCAAACCTGCCGCCCGAGGTAAAAAAAAAGCGCCCTCTTTTGCCGTTCGTCCGCCTGAGACAAGCCTCCTCGACCAGCTGCCCCCTCTCCCCAAAAAGAAAAAAAATCCCAGCCAGATTAGCGCCAGATCCGTCTGGGGCTCCGCCATATGACGATAAACAAAAACTCAACAAACGGAACGGCGGTTTGCCAATTTTTCGCCCAGCGCGAGAGCGACTATGCCGACTGCCGACGGAAAATGCCGAAAGAGGCTCTCAATAGCTTTCTCTCCCAAGCAACGCCAAAAACGACAATCGCAAATTTATC
>JAIRTO010000227.1 GCA_031254895.1 Deltaproteobacteria bacterium | reverse complement strand
TATGAAGGCGTCGAATTGCCGAAAAAATACGAAAAGTTCTTCGGCTCGCTTAAATATTCGCATCAGGAGATTTTCAAGATTGGCCGCCAAGACGTATCTTTCACTTTTTTTCACGCTTTGCCATATCCTAATTATGCCGTGGCCGAGCAGAGAGTTAGTTCCCATAAGGAGTTCAACGACTTTTTAGACAAAAAATATGTGCCTTGGGGAGAAGAAAAGAAGACCAAAGGCGCGAAAAAAGGCGAAAACGCCAAATCAGGCCATGCTCGACTGCTGGAGCAAAGCAGCGTCTGGAGCCGCAATTACAGCATCAAAAAAGGCTATCAGGGGGAAGTGATCGTTCACGGCCATAATCCCACCGTGAATTACAAAGAGCTCTATAATCCTGAACGCGGCTTGGAGCCAATCTTTAGTCAGTTCAGGAATTATCCTCAGTCGGTCCACATGCCCTTTTTGTATGGCCGCCATTCGGAGTCAGGCTACGGCGACACCGAGAATTTGGGCAGATTTGCAGACAATCTGTGGAGAATGGGCTTGGACGACAAAGATGAGTTGTCTTCGTCGTTCCGCTCGGCAAACCTCTACAAGTACGAAACGGACGGAACGAATGGCGTGGAGGCCATAAACCTCGACACCGGCGCGGTTTATGGCGGAGCCTTGACGGCTGTGGGCTTTTCGCCCAAGCACCTGAAGCATGGCTACCTGTTTGTTCTGACCGTCCCTGTCGCTAGCCGGCAAAGAGTTCCAAACGAAAAAATATTGCACCGAGTCATTCACGTCGACAAATTCGGCGGGCCCGACCTGGGCTGCGACACGGAAAGCGTGCGGACTCAAAAGAGCGGTTGCTTCATTACCACAGCCGTTTGCGAAAAGCTGGGGTTCGCCGACGACTGCGAAGTTTTGTCTTGTCTGCGCTCCTTCAGAGACGGCTACCTGGCCAGAAGCCCAAAGGCTCATCTCATAGGGGAGTATTACGCCAGATCCCCTGAAATAGTCGATTTTATCCGACGACAGGCCGACGGCCGACGTTTGGCTGGAGAAGTCCTCGAACAATTCCTTTGGCCCGTTTGCGGTTTGATCAAAAGCGGTCGAAATTCCGAGGCCATCTCGCTGTATGAGACCATGGTCGTAGAATTGGAAAAGAAAGCTGAGACGAGACAATAGGTCTGCCGTCATGCCTCGGCCTAAAAAACGTCCCTTGAAGCTCGGCCAGGCGTCGCAGTCCCGTTCTAAAAAGGTCTTTTAGGGACAAAAATAACAGCCGTTTTGGGAGATTGTTTCTGACGGCGTCTTTTCGAGCGGACAATATCGGCTGTCGGAGACGAAAGCAGGCGGCAACTTTTTTTGTGGGGGACATACAGCTGGCGCTGTAAATTTTGGAAGAATCTGAGTGGTATACTTTTTTGAGAATGTCAAAAAGGGGTGGTATGCTTTCGGCCGAGAAAAGTATGCCATTTTGGTATACTTTCGAGTGAGAGAATCCAAAGAAGCTCGACCAAAAAAATGGCCAAATGAAACCAGGCCAAAAAAACAGGTCAAAAAAAACCCGGCGAACAAAAGCCGGGTTTTTTAAACGCGTCTCCGCAACAAGCTCGTCAGCCGCTTTTCCAAGGCGCAAAGGTCTCGCAATTCGCATTCCCAGACAATTATCGGCCGCCACCCCGCTTCTTGCAATTTGGCGACGTTCTGGGCGTCTCTGGCTTGGTTTCCGGCGAATTTGCGGTTCCAATAATCAGCGTTGCTGACCGGGGTCGAGGCTTTTTTGCATCCAGGATGACGGTGCCAAAAACAGCCGTGAACGAAAATGACGGTTTTCAATTTTGGCAAAACTATGTCGGGCGTTCCAGGCAGATCGCTTCGGTGAAGTCGGAATCGGAAGCCGTTTTTGTGCAGCAGCGAGCGCACCGTTTTTTCCGGTTTGGTGTTTTCGCTCTTGACCCTGGCCATGACTCGGCTGCGTTCCTCCGGCGAAACTTTGTCCATGCCGAGGCGTTCCTCCTTTTCTGGGCTCGTCGTCTAGAGCCGCATCGTCTGAAGCCGCAGCGTCTGAAGCTGCGTAGTCTGTAGCAGCGTCGTCTGAAGCCGCATCGTCTGAGGTCGCAGCGCCTGAAGCCGCGTCGCCCGAAGCCGCGTTGTCCTCTTGGACATGACGACGGGATCTATGGCGAAAGTTTTTCCGCAAGCCTTTGCATAGGCCAAAGGGAGCCAGAAGGAGAAGACGCGGCCTTTCGCCGTCGAGGCGGGCTGACGGAATTTCGACGAAAGCGTCACCGAAAAAATCCGGCCTGAGGCGGTTTAGGGAAAGGGGGCCGGTTCTATTTTCCCCGAAAAATGGCGGGGAACAAGATCTTTTGTTTTGCGGCGAAAAAGACAAGCCGATCAGGGAGCGTCCGCTCCTTGACCGGCTTTTTCATTTGATCCTAAAAATTTCGACTGCTCAGATTAGTCGCCCATTTCGGCATCTTGCTCAAGCTAAAAGAAAGACGCCTCTTCTTTCGCCGGCAGCCGAACGCTGGCCTTCTCGTCGAAAAGTTCGCCAAAAAAGGGCCAGTCTCCAAGGAGATCACGGCAAAATGCTTTTGCTGGCGGTCAGAACGACATTCCAGACAGGTCCGGGCAGGACGCCCAAGACGACCACTAGAAGGCCCAGAAGCAAAGCCCCGGCTTGGCTGATGGCGCCCGTGTCCAGAGCGAGGCTCTGGGCTCCGCCGACGGGAATGGTCTCTTCCGTATAACAATGGCGAAACAGGGAAAGATAGTAGAAAATGGCGATGGCCGTGTTGACGCAGACGACGATGACCAGCCAGTCGAAGCCGCGGTCCCAGGCGGAAGTGATGAGCCACAGTTTGCCGATGAAGCCGACGGTGGGCGGCAGCCCCACCAGAGAAAAGGCGGCGATAGCCAGGGTTAGAGCCAGAAGAGGCGAGCGGGCGGACAAGCCGTTCAAATCTTCGTAAGTCAAGTTCCGTCCGTCGGCGGAAATCCGGCAGATGACCCAAAAGCAAAGCAGATTCATGAGAATGTAGGCCATGGCGTAGAAGGCGGCCGCCGCTAGTCCCTCGGCCGTCCCGGGAACCAGACCTACCAGTATGTAGCCGGCGTGAGCGACGGAAGAGAAGCCCAGCATTCTTTTCAGATCCTTTTGGGCCAAAGCGCACAGGTTGCCGTAGGTGATCGAGGCGGCGGCCAGACAAGCCAGGATGGTCGATATTTCCGTTTCAGGGGACAAGAGGGTGGCCAGTCGGATCAAGACGATGACGGCTCCCAGCTTGGGCAGAGTGGCCACATAGGCGGCCGTCTCGTTGCCCGCGCCTTGATAGACGTCGGGACACCAGAAATGAAAAGGAAAGAGAGCCAGCTTGAAAAACATGCCGCCCATGAAAAGGCAGAGACCTGTAGCGGCCAAAGGGTTGCCGCTTATGGACCAGTCTAGTCCCGCCAGGGCCTTGACGAAGGTCACGTTTTGACTGGCCACGATCAGGCTTAGGCCGTACAGAGCCAGAGCGGTGGCGGCCGCGCCGAAGATGATGTATTTCAGGCCCGCTTCGGCGGCGGCTTTCGATCTCGACCTGGCCGGGATCAGAATGTAGAGGGAATATGAGGCCAGCTCCATGGCCAGATAGATGGTCACCAATTCCGCCGCCGAGGAAAGAAGAATGAGACCGAAGGCGGACAGGGTCAAGAAGAGATAGTAGTCCGGCTTTTGGGTTTCGGAGACGGTTTTTTGAGTCAGGGAATTGAACCAGGTGACGAGGTAGCCAAGACAGACCAGAATCTTGAAAAACTGGCTCAAGCCGTCAACCCGATAAGTTCCGAAAAAAAGCTCCGATTTCAGGTAGAAGGTCAGGGCCGCTCCGAACGCGGCGGCCAAAGCGGCCAGCGGACAGAGCTTCAAAAGGGCCTCGGCCGTCTTTTTGCTTTTGACCATGGAAGCCAGGAAGAGGAGCAGAACCAAGGCTAAAAAGATGATCTCCGGCCACAGATGACCCGGCTGCAGGTTCAGGCGGTCCATTTATTTTCCCTCCTCCGGAACCCTCTCCGAAGCCGAAGGGGCCTCGGGGGACAAGTCCTCCTCGATGATGAGTCCCTGCGGACGGCCTGTCGGAGAGGATACTTGGATCAGGTTGACCAGGTTCTTCTTGGCCTCGAAGGTAGCCAGCGCGTCTTTGACGCTGGGAGTGATGAGGTTTAGAAGGCCGGTCGGAGCCAAGCCAAGATAGATGACCAAAAAGGCCGGGACGACCAGATAGGCCCATTCCTTTTTTTTCAGATCCAGCCAATTGCGGCCTTGAGGGGAGGCCGGCTGACCCCAGGCCATCTTCAAAGTGACTTTTAGAATATAGGCGGCGGCCAGAAGAGCGCCGGGGATGACTAAGAGACCTAGGCAAAGGCTTTCTTGGAAGGCGGCCATTATGACCATAAATTCTCCGACGAAGCCGTTCGTGCCGGGAAAGCCGAAAGAAGCCAGACCGAACAGGCCCCAGAAGAACATGAAGTGAGGCAGGTATTTGCCCAGCCCCAGGTTTTTGACGATTTCCCGGCTGTGGCTGCGTTCGTAGACGGCGCCGACGAGCATGAACATCGCTCCGGTGATGACGCCGTGGTTGAGCATCTGGAAGATGGCCCCGTTCACTCCGGCCTGGCTGAACAAGAAGATGCCCAGAGTCACGAAGCCCATGTGAGCCACCGAGGAGTAAGCGATGAGCTTCTTGACGTCGCTCTGACCCAAGGCGACCGCTCCTCCGTAGAGTATGGAGGCGACCGAGATGGCTATCATCATGGGGGCGAAATAGGCGGAAGCCGCCGGAGTCAGAGGCAGAGAAAATCTCAAAAAGCCGTATGTCCCCATTTTCAGCAGCACGGCGGCCAGAATGACCGAGCCGGCGGAAGGCGCCTGCACGTGCGCGGCCGGCAGCCAGGTATGGAAGGGGAACATGGGCACTTTGATGGCGAAAGCGAGGAAGAAGGCCAGAAAGATCCAATACTGAAACCGGAAGGAAAAGGTCTTGCTCATCAAATCGGGAATGAAGAAAGTTCCTCCCTCCAGACGAAGAGCCACGATGGCCACCAAAAGGAGCGTGCTTCCGGCCAGGGTGTAGATGAAGAACTTGATGGAGGCGTATCTTTTCTGATCGCCGCCCCATACGGCGATCATCAGATACATGGGAATAAGAAGAGCTTCCCAGAAGACGTAGAACAAGACAAGATCCAAAGCCGAGAAGACCCCGACGCAGGCCGTGGTCATCAGGAGGAGACAAACGTGAAACTCCTTGACCCTTCGGCCTATGTAAGTCCAGGAGCAAAGGACGCACAAAGGCAGCATGAGAATGGACAGCCAGATCATCAAGATGCTGATGCCGTCCACGCCCAGAGCGTAGGTGAGCCCCCAGCCTTCGACCCAGGGAATGACTTCCAGAAACTGAAAGCCGGCCTGACTTTTGAAGCCGAGCAGCGGAATGGCCAGAACGACCTCGATCAGAGAGATGACTAAGGTCGTCTGTCTGACCAAAAGATCCGACTTTATGGGGGCCAGGAGCAGGGCCGCCGCCAGCGGCCAGAAAGTCAGGACGGTCAACGCGGGATATAAGTTGAATAGATCCATCAGGTCATCCACTTTTGGCTCGGAATCTTCGATTCATCGAAGCCTCCGGGGCAGGGGATTTACAATCCGTACCAGAAAAAGGCGAATATCAGCAAGGCCAAAACGACCATCAGACCCAGATAGTGCTGCAATCTTCCGTTTTGCAGAAGAGCGGTCAGATGGCCAAGACCTTTGACCCCGTAGGCGGAGCCGTCCACCACGCCGTCGATGGCCGCCCGGTCGAACCAGGCGGAAAAGGCGGCCAGCAGCTTTAGAAGCCTTAAGGCCACTTTATCCCAGACGATGGTCCAAACCGCGTCGATCGCGCTGATGGGCTTGCATATCAGCCAAAGGACGCCCCGGCCGATCAGGCGATAGAACCAGTCGAAATCGAGGTTCAAAGCTTTGTGCGGCTCGATGACTCGGCGCATTATGTAGAAGGCCAGACCCGAGAAGCCCAGAAGCATCAGAGCTTGAACGACGTTCCAGGTCGCCCAAGGGTGATACTCGGCCACGACTTCCTGATAGGGCAGGTATTTGTAGAGCATTTCGGGATAGACGCCTTGAGTCAGACACAGAACGGCCAAAAGGGCCATGCCGACGTACATGTTGGCCGGGATGGGCTTGAGCTTCCGCTCGGGATCCGGCTTTTTGCCGCCCCAGAAGGCGAAATACGGCAGTTTCAGGCCGACTGAAATGAAGGTGCCGACAGCCGCCACCTCCAGTCCCAGAGCCACCCAAGTGCGATGATCTTCGGCCGCTCCGGCTATGGTCATGGTTTTGGAGACGAAGCCGTTGAAGACGGGCATGCCCGATATGGAAAGGGCGGCCACCATGTAACAGACCATCACCCAAGGCAGCCGCGAGGCCAATCCGCCAAGCTCGTCCAGCTTCTGAGTGCCCGCGCTGTAGAGGACGCAGCCGGCGGCCATGAACAAAAGCCCTTTATAGAGGATGTGGGCGTAGGCGTGGGCGCTGGCCCCGTTTAAGGTCATCGCCGTCCCCACTCCGATGCCGGCCACCATGTAGCCGACCTGCGAAACTATGTGGTAGGACAGGATTTTGCGGGCGTTGTTCTCCATGGAAGCGAAGACGACCCCGTAAACGGCCATGATCGTGCCGGCCACGGCCAGGATGTCCCAGCCCGGAAAAGCTCTGGCCAGGACGTAGACGGCCGTCTTGGTGGTGTAGGCGCACATGAAGACCGAGCCGGTCACGGTGCCTCTCGGGTAGGCGTCGGGCAGCCAGGCGTGAAGGGGCACGACGGCGGCGTTCACGCAAAAGCCGGCCAATATGAGCCAGTCGGCGCAGGTGGCCGTCCCCGGAGGAATCGGCCCGAAGTCGAAGGAGCCCGTATACTTGTGCCTCAGAAGGAGACCGGCCAGGAGCAGGAGACCGCCGGCCGTATGGTAAAGAAAGTACCGGAAGGAGGCCAGAACCGACTCTCTGGTGCGATTGAGCATGACCAAAAACGTGGAGCCGATGCTCATCAGTTCCCAAAAGGCGAAGAGGGTCAGGTAGTCGCCGGCCATGAGGCAGCCGAAGCCTCCCGTCACGTACAAGAGGGCGGCCATATGTTGGCCCTTGTCGTTGACGTGAAGGGAGAAGATGAGGCCGGCCAGGCTCATCACCGCGAAGACCTGGGCGAAGACTTGGGAGAGGGCGTCGACGTGGCCCAGCTTCAAGGTCTGACCCAGCCAGGAGATGGTCAGATGGTCGCCTGGACTGTTGGTGAAGGCCGCGTAGACCGCCGCCAGAGGCGGCAACAGCAGGAGCCATTTCCAGCGCCGATTGCCGGGCAGAAAAGGCAGAACGGCCGCCATCATCAGGAACGCCAACGAAGGATGATAAAACTCAGAGGTCGCCATAATGGTCCTCAGGCCTCTTTATCAGAGGCTGAATGATCTTCTTGACCGCAAATATGAGCGCCAGGCCCAAACCCAGACCGAAGACCGGCCAGAAAAAAGGATAGGCGTCGTAGCCGAAGTGAGGATGCCGGTTTTTGATCGCCACGCCCAGAACGGCTATGACGGCCAGACTGGTCAGAAAGATGTTGCGCCACAGTTTTGGCCTCCCTGGGGCCAGTTGATTTTCCAGGAATTGGCCTAGAAAACCTTTTTTCTCCTCGGTCATTTGATTCCCCTTGAGCATTTGGCCGCGACCCGGCGGCTTCCATATCGTTCAAGCTTTTAAGTTTTTCGCGTTTTAGAGTTTTAAAGTTTTAAAGTTTCAGCCTGTCGGCCGAATTTTTCTCGCTTCAGCCTAGTTGCCGTTTTTTTTCGTCCATGCCCCCAAAGTCAAAGGAGGGCCACGGACTGAAAAGACAAGCGGCCTTTTTTGGCGGCCTTTTTTGGCGCCGTCAATAGAATTGTCCGAACGCCTTGATGAAATTATGGAATATTTCAGGATATATGCCTAAAGCAACCGAAACGAAGCTGGTGAAGACCAGAGGCACGACCATGGTCAGAGGAGCTTCCTTATATTCCTCCATATGGGAAGCGGGATCCGGAGGCAGGAAGAAAGCCCGGTAGAATATCGGCACGAAATAGCCGGCGTTCAATATGGTCGAGCACAGCAAGGCGACGAGCAGGATCATCTGGCCTTGATCGACGACCCCGTTGACCAGATACCATTTGGAGACGAAGCCGCAGACCGGAGGCATGCCGATCATGGACAAGCTGGCCAGACCGAAGGCCCCGAAAGTCCAGGGCATTTTTCGGCCGAGACCGTTCATGGCCTTTATGGATTTCAGATGGCTGGCCACGTATATGGCCCCGGCCCCGAAAAATAAGGTGATTTTTGAAAAAGCGTGGTGGCCGATATGCAGAAGTCCGCCTTGAACCGAGGCGGGGACGGCCAAAGCCACGCCTATGACGACGTAGGAGAGCTGACTGACCGTGGAATAGGCCAGTCTGGCTTTGATGTCGTCTTTGGTCAGGGCGATGAGAGAGGCGGCCACGATGGTGAAGGCGGCCACGTAGGCGGTCGGCAGAGACAGCCCCAGAGCGTTCATGGGTTCCGTCCCGAAGCCCGAGAGGATGATCCGGCTCACCGAAAACACGCCCGCTTTGACCACGGCCACGGCGTGCAGCAAGGCCGAGACGGGAGTGGGCGCGACCATGGCGGAAGGCAGCCAGTTATGGAAGGGCATGAGGGCCGCTTTGGCCAGACCGGCGATGAAAAGCACGTAAGTCAGCCTAACCAGATTGGGGTGAGCGGCTATCACGTCGGCGGAGAAGAGGCCGTTCTTGACGTCGCCCAAAGGAAATTCCAGCGTTCCGGCCAGCACGTAGGTCAGAACCATGGCCGGCAGGAGGAACAGCTTGGAGGTGCCCATAAGGTAGACCATGTACTTCTTGGCGCCGTAGAAGCCTTCTTCGTCCTGATGGTGAGCCACCAGCGGGTAGGTGAACACCGAGATGATCTCGTAAAAAAGATACAGGGTGAAGACGTTGGCGGCCAAGGCCACGCCGACGGCCCCGAATATGGCTATGGCGAAGCAGAAGTAATATCTTGTCTGAGCGTGTTCCTTGAGACTGCGCATGTAGCCGATGTTGTAGCTGGTGGCGAAGACCCACAGGAAGGGGGCGATGAAGGCGAAGATGATTCCCAGCCCGTCCACGGCGAAGGCGACGGTAATCCCCGGCAGAATCCTGAAAAGCTCGTAACGGTATATGTGCCCGGCCAACACGGCTGGAGCGAAACATAAGACCAGAGCCGCAGTCAAGGCGCCGGCGACGATCGAGACGCTTTCGCGAATGTTCTGGTTCTTCCCGGTCAGCAAGATGCCGAAGGGGGCCAGCAGCGTGACCAGAAGCGGCCAGAGAACATTGCAACTTACACTAACAGACATAGAGGCCTCATAGCCTGGCAGGGCTCGATCGAGCCCGTATTTGAGACGGTTTTAAGCGAAAAAAACGTCGAGCGAAGGAGCAAGAGCGAAAAAACGCCGTCCGAAATTCAAGAGCGAAGACCAAAAAAAACTGAAAAAAGCCGAGAAAACGAACGAAACGGGCGTTATTCGAAAATCGAAAATGAGGCGACTAAAAAACCAAAAAGTCAAAAAGTAAAAAAGTCAAAAGTCCGCCAACGTCAGAAACCGAAAAAATAACGTCAGATGTCGGATTCGGCGAGGTCGGTCGAATCGAGGGCGTCCGACGAACGTATGGCCGAGACGTCGTCCAAGGTAACTTTCCCGAAGCGTTTTTGGACGACCAGAATCATGGCCAGAACCAAAGTGGCTTCGGCGGCGGCCAAGCCCATGACGAAGAGGGCGGCCAGCTGTCCGTGGATGTCGGAGGCGGGGGTGCACTTGGCGGCGGCCACTATGGCCAGGCCGGCGCCGTTGAGCATCAGTTCCACGCTGATGAGCATGCCGACGAGGGTCCGCCTGGTGACGAGCCCGGCCAAGCCCAGAGACAGCAGCAAAAGAGAGGCCAGCAGAAAAAGGGTCAAGGGGCTTAAGGGAGTCATGATCTGAGCTCCTTCGTCTTGGCGGGGTCATTTTGTCCGCTCTGATTTTTGCCTTTGTCCGGCTGACGGCGCCAGGCCAGGAAGACCGCGCCGGCCATGGCCACCAGAAGGATTATGGAGATGAGCTCGAAGCCGACCACGTTTTCGGTGATCAATCCTTCGCCCAGATAGCTCGTGTCGGTCGGTTCGATGGCTTCCTGTTTGAGATTGGGCGCATTGACGAGGATCAGCGGAACCAGAACGGCCAGCGGCAGGATGAACGCCAATAAGCCGTAGACGGCGGAGGCCGGCGAAGGGAGTTTGAATTCTTCGCCCTCGTTGGTGTTTTTGGTGAGCATCACGGCGAAGAAAATCAGGACGCAGACGGCCCCGACGTATATGAGCAGCTGCATGAAGGCCAGAAAGGGACTGCCCAAAAGGAGATACATGCCGGCCACGCCGAAGAAGGTCAGAATAAGGCCCAGCATGGCCCGGACAAGATTGCGGGAGCCTATGGCCATTAAACCTCCGGCCAGGATGACCAGCACGTAAAAGGCGTAAGCCGCTATGGCCGCCGTTTCTTGACCAGGCAGATGCTCGGCCAAAAAGGCGTCCAGAGCCCGGAGGGGACTCCAGATGAGGGTCAATATTTGTTCAATCGCCTGGTCCATGCCATACCTCGTCTTTGGCCAGATTAGCGGTTCGAAGAATAAATGCGAAATTGAACGAACAAGAGAAGCTTCGAGCGATTATAGGGGCGGCCAAAAGGCCAATAATCCGATTGGCGGCGTCGGAGCCAAAAGGCCCCATGACCAAGGGCGCCGGCTTATTGAGACGCCTTGGCCGCTCTGGCTTTTAGATCCGCCAGAAGATCCATGTGCAGCTCTTCCCTGGTTCGGGCCGTCAGATAAACGTTGTGGGAAAATCTAATGGCCGAAGTCGGGCAGGACTCGACGCAAGCGGCGCACAGACAGCAAAGGGTGAAGTCATAAAGGTACGTTTCGGGGGCTTTGCCCTCTTTGCCTTTGATGACGGTCAGACAATTGCCTGGACAAGCCCGAACGCACATCTGGCAACTGACGCATTTCGAGCCGCCGACGTCGTCGGCCGGGACGAGTTCCAGAGGGCCTCGGTAAGAGGCCAGACTTTCCGGGTCGACCACCTGACGGGGGTAATGAACCGTCTTGACGGGGCTGAAGAAAAATCGGCCTGTGATGGAGAGACCTACGATTAGGCTCCACAGTCCTTTGATATTGTCGACGATGGCGCGAAACATGGCGGTTCCTTAGAAGAGGCTTAAGAACTATTTTTCGTCGTTCGTCTGAACGTCACAAGAGCTTGACCACAATGGCCGTTATCCAAAGATTAAGTATGGACAGCGGCAGGAGCCATTTCCAGTTGATGTTCAATAACTGATCGAAGCGCACTCTGGGGAAGGTCCAGCGCAGCCAGACGATGAACATCATGATCAGGTAGGCCTTGATGAAGGTCCACCAGAAACCGTCCAGAAAGGGACCTTTCCAGCCGCCCAGAAAAAAAGTCACGCAGACGAAGGAGACGAGAAGCATGTTGGCGTATTCGGACAGGAAGAAAAGGGCGAAGCCCATCCCTGAATACTCCGTATGAAATCCGGCGGTCAGCTCGCTTTCCGCTTCCGGCAGATCGAACGGAGCCCGGTTGGTCTCGCCGACGAGACTGACCAGATAGATGAAGAAAGCCAGAGGCTGGACGCAAATGTTCCATTGCCAGGGCCAAGAGCCCTGCTCCTCGACGATTTGGCTTAAATTCAAGGATCCGGAAAGAAAGATCACGGCCAAAAGGGACATGATCATGGGAATTTCGTAGGCGATGGATTGGGAGACGGCTCTGGCCGCGCCCAATAGGCCGTACTTGTTGTTGGACGACCAGCCGGCCAAAATGTTGGATATGACCCCTAAGCCGGAAAAAGCCAAGATCAGAAGAATTCCTTCGTCGACGGACATGGCCGTGAGGAATTTCCCGAAGGGTATGGGCAGAAACAAGAGCAGAACCGGAAAAAAGGCCAGCACTGGAGCCAGAAAGTACAAGAGCCAGTCGACGTTGCCGGGAATGAAGAGCTGCTTGCCCAAAAGCTTCATGGAGTCGCAGATGGCCTGTATGGTTCCTCTGGGCCCGACCTCGTAGGGACCGGGCCGGCGCTGGATGAAGCCGGCCGTTTTTCTTTCGAAGTAGACCATGACGACGGCGTTGGCCACCATCAGTCCAATGACCATCAGACAGGCTATGATTATCTGCGCTAAGCTCGTTATCGAAAGATCCATATCCTATATCCCTTGGGTTAGGGGAGATTGCCGCCTTATCTGTCGACCTCGGGAATGACCAGATCGAGGCTGCCCAGAATGGCGATGGCGTCGGCCAAAAGGACGCCCTTGGCCGCTTCGGCGAAGAGCGAAAGATTGCAGAAGCTGGGCGCCCGCAGTTTCAGGCGGTAAGGGGTCTTCCCGCCGTCGCTGACCAGATGGACGCCTATCTGGCCTCTGGCTCCTTCCACGGCGAAATATGTTTCTCCGGCCGGCAGCTTCCAGTTGGCTTTGGGCGCCTTGTCCATTTTTACGGGACCGTCGGGGAGTTCGTTCAGAGCCTGTTCGACGATGTTCAGGGACGTCTCCACTTCGAACAGGCGAACGAGGTAGCGGCCGAAACAGTCGTCCGACGGACCGGCGGGGATGGCGAAGTCCAGTTTGGGATAGACCCCGTAAGGAATGTCCCGTCTGACGTCGCGAGGCAGGCCGGCCGCTCTCAAGACTGGACCGGTGGCCCCGTATCTCTGACAGATGTCCACGCCCATCGGGCCGATGTCTTCCAGGCGGCGGCGGAGAATGACGTTGTCGGTGACCAGGGCTTTGTACATCTTCAGTCTTTCCCTAAGATAAGGAATGAACTCTCTGGTCAGACGGACGAAGCGCTCGTCTATGTCGGCGCTGACTCCGCCGAAGCGGAAGTAGCTTATGGTCAGTCGGGAGCCGGTTATGATCTGGAGAATGTCGTTTATTTTTTCTCTTTCTTCAAAGGCGTAAAGGATGGGCGTCACTCCGCCGAGGTCCATGACGAAAGCCCCCCACCACATGAGATGGGAAGCTATTCTGTTGAGCTCGCAGCTGATCACCCGCAAATATTCGGCTCTTTCGGGAACCTCCAAGCCGGCTAGGCGTTCGCAGGCCCCGACTTGGGCCCAGTTCCAGGCGACGGGATGGAGGTAGTCGACTCGGCCCATGTTGGGTATGAATTGCCAGGGAGTCTTCACCTCGGCCATTTTTTCGTGCATGCGGTGCAGATAGCCAAGCACCGGTTCCGCCCTGATGACGTATTCGCCTTCCAGTTCGACGATGACTCGCAGAACTCCGTGCGTGGAGGGATGCTGAGGTCCGAGGTTCAATATCACCGTCCCCGTTTTGGCATGGCGGCTGAAATTTTGGGTGTACAAATCGCCGACGCTGCTTCCGGGATCTTCGCGGACGCTGAAAGGGTTAATGAAGTTAAGGTTATTCATAAGAACCTTTTAAGAACCTTTTGGTTGAGCAGAACCTGCAAGTTGAACAAAAAACCGTTTTTCCGGCGGAGGCGTTTATTGTTGAGGCTCGCCCTGCGTCTTGGCGGCGGCGGTTTTTTTTCATAAAGCCTTGAAATTTTGCGTTTCTTTCGGGCTTTTTTAGGCTTGTTTTTCGGCTTTGGGGCTTGATTCCTTGGCCGGAGGATTGACGTAAGCCTCCCAAGCCGGGTCGACGCTCTGGGGTTGCCCGAAAAGGCCCAGAGCGGATAGGGGAGCCAGATCTTTCGGATTTTTCCGCAAAGGCGGCGATCCGTCGAAGTCTTCCGCCAACAAAAGGGGGAGCGGATTCGGGTTGCCGTCGAAAACGACGCCGTAAAAATCGCGGCTCTCTCGCTCGTGCCATTCCGCTCCCTGAAAAACGTCGCACAAGCTGGGAACGACCGGCTTGCCGGTCGGGGCCAGAAGCCTGACGGCTAGGCGGCCAGGCTGGTTAATGTTGTCGAAATGATAAGTCAACAAAAAACCTTCCGAAGCTTCCAGCGTGGAGATGTCCAGAAGGCTGTAGCCGCCGGCGCAGAGGCTTCGGCCCAGCGAGACAAGATTTTTGGCCGGGATGACGGCCGACATGACCAGTCCCTGAGTCTTGAAGTCATGGTTGGATATGACGAAGGCGTCGGCTTGGCGAAAGAGTTCGGCCAGGCTGTCCAAACTAGTCATGGGCTTCTCCGAAGAGCCGGGCGTCGGATTGGCCCGGGGAAAGTTTTGCAATATTCGCTGAAACAGGCGGTCAACGACGCTTCGGTCGTCGACGGTTTTTTTTGGCCCGTCATCCCTAAAACTAAAGCGTCAGAATCAAATAAACGTCCGAACCGACTAAAGCGTCTGAACCGATTTTAGCGTCTGAGCCGATTTAGGCTTCCGAATCGACTTAGGCCTCCGAGGTCAGGCCGCCCCGCGCGACGCCCTCCCGCTCGACGCTCCATATTCGACGCCAAATGTTCGACGCCAAATGTTCGGCGTCAAAAAAAAAAGCGGAGCTCGAAGCTTTGGCCTTTTCAGGCCTGATCGCTTTGGGGCTCGGCTTCTTTTTCAGGACGGAGGGGCTTTTTGGGGGCCGGCTCCGAGGGAATGACTTCCGGCTGGGGCCAGAGACGGACGCCCAGGATTTTTTCCTGGATGCTGAAGACTCCTTCCAGAATCGCTTCAGGTCTGGGCGGACAGCCGGGGACGTAGACGTCCACGGGAATCAGCTTGTCGACTCCCTCGACGATGCCGTATTGGCCTTCGAATTTGAAAGGTCCGCCAGAGATGGCGCAGTTGCCGCAAGCCAGAACGTATTTTGGCGCGGGCATCTGTTCATACAGCCTCACCAGGGCTGGAGCCATTTTTTTGGAAACGGTGCCGGTGACCATCATCAGATCCGCTTGGCGAACGGAAGGGCGGAAGACCTCGGCCCCGAATCTGGCGATGTCGAAACGAGCCATGCTGACGCTCATCATCTCTATGGCGCAGCAGGCCAAACCGAAGGTCACGGGCCAAAGGCTCATGGCTCTGTTGACGTCGAAAAACCAGTTAATAGGCTTCAGATTGATGATCGGCGGCAGAACTTCCGATTTTTGAATTGGTTCGGCGAGGTTCGGCTTCATAGTTCTATCCGGCGAGCCCATGTGAAAACTCCCTTAGCCTGAAAATAGGCCACGGCCAACAAAACGAAGAAAAGGAAGAAACTGAGCTCGGCCAACGGCAGCCAGCCCTCCAGGTTTCGGTAGCCGACTCCTACGGGGTATAGATACAGAATGTCGACGTCGAAAGCGATGAAGATTAGGGCGTAGATGTGATAGTTGAAGGCGAAGTGATCCCAGGCTTTGCCGTATGGTTTGACTCCGCATTCGTAGGGGATTTTGTAGTCGCCGCCCCTGTTGCGCGGAGCAATGAGGAGGGCTATGACCAGAGGGGAGGCGGCGAATATGGCGGCCGCCACCAAAAAGACGATTATGGCCAGATGAAGAGAATTGAAAACCATAGGATGCGCTCGCTTGGAAGCCGGAATGAAAGACGAAGAATCCGAATGGATCTAATCTCTGAAAAGTCAAAGAAAGAAACCGAAAATATATTGAACTTTGAGCCTTTTATAGACAATTGAGAAAAAATGGGGGACTTTTCCATTTCAGTCCCCCCTCTTTTCGGTGCGCACTCCCCCCCCTCTTCCAGCAGGTTTCGCCGACTCACCACCAGAACACGAAAACTGGGCTGCGCGTTGAATTTTCCAAAATAATAATCTGGTTGAAATTTTTTGTCAAGATAAAAGGAAATGGAAAATCAAAGCTCTAGATGAGTTATTGGCCATGCATTGCGCCACATCAGAAAAGAGTAACATTGTTCATAACCTTGACGGCAAGTCTTTGGAACTCTGTCGACGCTGTCAAGCTTGTCCGACAAAACATTATATGCATTTTTGATTGACATTTCATCCGCAAGTTTGATTTTTGTTTTAATCCGTCAATAAATATTGAAAATTAAATAATATTTATTACAAAAATATCTTTTGCTGTTAATCTGTCTCTCCTGACGGCAAACTTTTGGAAAGATCGGGGGAATTTTTGGAGTTTTTAGAGGCGATGTTTTTTAGGCTTGGCGTCTTGCGGTCGCTTGTTCCAGTCGCTTGTTCGTCCCTCAGGCGGAGCGGCGACAAGTTTTTTGGTCAAAAGAAAATTGGTTCCCTTGGATTTTGCGGGCGTCCGGCGGGCGGAACAGTCCTGGCGAACCAAATCGAACCATAAGGAAGCCATAAGGAAGCCATAAGGAAACCATAAGAGACCTAGGGCCGGAGAAGGATCAAGGCCGGTCGCCGTTAAGATCGGCAGACCGGCCCTTTTCAAGAGGGGGCGGATATGGAGGATGTGGGAAGTCTTACATGGAAGGGGCCGACAGATTAGATCCGTAGACCGGCGCCATACGGTAGGGCCCGAAGGATTCGGGCATGGTTGTGAAGTTCCAGTCCCCATGGAACTCCGAGGGGTTAAACTGCAACGCTCCTTCTTCCATCCACCTGGCGTTGGGCGAGAATCTGGCGTGATCCAGTCTTAGCCCCAAGGCCATGGTTCTGGCGTCTTCGGGAGGGTTAACCAATTTGGCGGAAATTTCGTAATCTTTCTCGGCTTCCCCCTGCCAATGGGAGGAAGAGAAGGAGAACAGGCGCAGACAAGAACGGTTCCACTTGGACGTGCCTGGAGGAAAGCGGCAGAACTCTATCGGCAAGCCAATGGCGCTGGAGAGTTTCTGCATCTCGGCTTTCCAGAGCGGCCTTTGGGAGCAGCCGCAGGCGTCGGCGGTCACGAAGAGGACGGTCGCGTCGGGGTAGAGATCCTGGCCTTCCACCAGCCACCAGCCCAAAATGGAGTCGGCGGCGAAACTGGTCGCGTCCAGAGCCGTCTCTATGTTGACGGTCTCTCTGGCCAGAAGGGGATCGTAGACCCCGGTGGGAAATTCACCGGCCATCAGGCGGTCGATGCCGCCTTCGTTCATCTGGGAGCGGCAGCCGTCGCTGATGAAAGCCGGCTCGCGCCGTCTGGTCTCGATGGCCACGACAGGCTGACCCTCATCCAGGCGCTCGCTGACTCTCTGTTCCAGAAACATGAACTGGGCCCGTCGATCCGGCTGCCGACGGCTTTCGTCGTTGCGCCGGGTGCCTTGCAGGTTGTAGCCTTTCTGACGGAGGATCTGGGCCACTTTTTCGTGGCTGATGCGGTGCTGGGCCTCAGTCAGTTCAGCGGCCAAACATCTGGTGCTTTTGGTCGTCCAAAGGATGTTCGGGGCGCAGTCGATCGGGGAGGCGTCCCTCATGAGCTGATCGAGACAGGACCAGATGCCCGGGTCGACCCGTTCGACTCGGGGCCGACCCGCCCCCGAGCGACGGGTCTTGCCCGGTTCTAAAGGAGCCTCATCCAACTCCTTTATTCCTTTGGTGATCGTGACTCTAGACAAACCGCAGGCTCGACTGACCATGGAAATGCCCCGGCGGCCGATTCTTCTGGCCTCGCTGGCGGCGACCAGACGTCTCTCGCGTTCCCCCAGATGGGGCCAGACGTTATTGAACATCCTCGATAAAGAAACTTCAGTATCCATAATCATCTTTCTTCACCTTGGCGAGCTGGGAGCTCTTATAACTTTTTTTGGTTGGCGGCCTGGCTGGAATCCAACGTTTTCGAGGCCGGGAGGCCGCCGTCAGATGGCGGCTATCACGCCTTGGCCCCAGGTCTTTATGGCCTCGGCCGAATCCCCCGGATCGCCGTTAATCTTCAGTTTGTCCCCCACAACCTTGGATCCGAGACTGTTGAGCTTGTCGGTGATGGCGTCCACGGCTCCGCAAAAATGCGTGTAGTCCTCGTCCCCGCAGCCGAAAACGGCGGTCTTGACTCCGGAGGCGCCGATGGAGTCGAAGGCCTCGAAGAGGGGAATGAAATCGTCCTGGAGCTCTATGTCGTCCGACCCCCAAGTGGAGCAGCCGAAGAGAACCATGTCCCGACCGGAACAAAGCCCGGAAGCGGGCAGGGAACCGGCTTTGCCGCATTCGACCGCATGCCCGGCGGCGGCGATCTGCTCTTTCAGTTGTCCGGCCACCCATTCGGTGTTTCCAGTCGTCGATCCGTAAACTATCAATACATTGGCCATTTTTTTTTCTCCTTAACCTATGACCGCGAAGAGCGGCCGATAATTCATGAATGTCGACCAGCCTTTTCAAAAGGTGATGAAAAAGTTGATCGGCTTGACGAAGGTTAGTTTAATATAATTGATTCTCAATTGCAATAGTATTTTGAATTTTTTTCAAGAAGACTCGAAAAAAAATTTTCTGAATGTTTTGGCTTAGTTGAGTGATGTGATGGGAGCATGCGGGCATCTCGTCCCTAGTTTTTCTCGAAAAAAAAGAAAAAAGATGGTCGGATTTCTATCAGGAGGAGAGGGGCGCCGGACTTCGTCGGCGGCGTTGGCCCCGGCTGGACGAAAAAAACCCTTGCCCGCTGCGGAAGGCGGCGGCAGAAGGCGTCGGCAGAGGGCGAGGAGGAAGGGTCAGAAGGGGAAAAGCTGGTCCCAAAGGGGCGTCAAAAAGCGGCCGGACGGAGTCGATTGCGGCTGAAGGGCGAAAGAGGGTCGATCTTTTTTGGTTTCTTTGGGAAGCGGCTTCCTCCGCCGGCCGCCGGAGGCGCTTTTTAAAAAAAACTCGTCGAACGAGGATCGCCGGCTCGCCGGCTAGCCCAAAAAAGGCCGGCGTTCGTCCAGCTCCGGGCCGCGAAGACGATCAGATGCGCTTAACGGTGACTTTTTTGAGGTATTTGCGCTCCAGAGTTCGGACGATGTTGTTGACGAGGTTGCGGCGGATCTCCAGCTCCACCGGCAGCCTGGGGTCATGATGAGCTTGGTTGAGCTTGGCTCCGACCATGAAGTGCAGCACGTCGGAACGCAGGATGAAATCCGTCAGTCTGCCGGCGGCGTCGGCTTCGCCTAAAAGGCCTTTTTCCAGATACTCCAGCGTCCGGGCCAAGGTGAGCGCTCCGTCGGTTATGAGATCGACGCCTTTCATGTTGGCCGTCGGCGGCAGATCGCCGGACGGCAAATGGTTCTCCACAGTTAGATCGCGGCCGAGCTCGCGGGCCAGAAGTTTGGCCGTGGTTCCGCCGCAGACAGCTTTTCGACCGGAGAAGCTGTCGAACGCGCGGGCGTAATGGGCGTCGCTGCTCGTGTCGTACGGCGGGCCGGTGAAGATCAGAGCCCGGCGCGGGGTGCGGAAATAGACCACGCAGGCCGATATGTCGTCCTGGGCTTTTTGCTCTGGTTCGAAGGATTCGGCCTCCTCGACGACGAACCGGGCCAGATCGGCGCTGGAGATGTCGACCTCGCTTTTTATCTTCTTCTTCAGAAGCTCCGTCAGACCGGCGCGTCTCAACCCGAAGTTGAAGCGTCCCGGTCGCCCCAGTCCGGCTTGAGTGACCCCGTCAGAGCAGAAGACCAGGCGGTCGCCCATCTCCACCTTGAAGTTGTACTCCTTCAAGCGGCGGTCGGGGAAGGAATTGGAGGCGACCACGTTGTAGCCGGATTTTAGCGGTTCATGGCCTCTCATCCAGATGAAGTCGGGATTGCCTTCCTCGACTATGCGGACCGCTCCGTCCTCGTCGCACTCCAGAGCCGAGAAGGTGGCGTAGCTTATCTTGCGGATCCGGCAGACAGGGAGGGAATTCATGATCGTTTCGGCCGCCTTCTTGATGTCCACGTGTTCGTCCATGAAACGCAGCAACATGGTGGCGGTCAGGCACGACAGGATGTTGGCCTTCACGCCGCTGCCGAGGCCGTCGGACAGGACGGCGATGACCCGGCCCTCCTCCACGCCCCGCTTGGACAGAAAATAGTCCCCGAAGGCGTTCTGACCGCGCTTCTTCAACTGGGCGCAGTGCACGTCGATGAACATCGGTCAGTCCTCTCCCGGCTCTTCGTCGTCCAGGACGTCGTAGCCTTCGGCGATGGATTCCAGAAGCATCTCCGTCTCGGCCATGTGCTCGCCCAACAGGCCGGCGATCTCCTGCACGGTGGAGATGTTGCGGGCGATGACCTCTCTGGCCCTTCGGGCTATCTTTTCCCGGCCGCTTTCGCTGACGGTGACGTCGGTGACCAGAGCGCCGGCGCACTCGTTTCTCTCGATGCAGAAGAAGGCCATATCAAAGAGCCGTTTTTTGTAGGACACGTGCTCCTTCTGAACCTCCTGGCCGGTCTTGAGGACTTTCTTGAACAAATGAGCGAACTCCAGCCACTCGCCGACCGGTTCGCCCACGAAATCCTCCGGCGCGTTCCAGCCGGTTCCGGGGGCGTCCTTGGCGAACATCCGGATGAAGGCCTCGTTGACCTCCATGATGTTCAGCTCTCTGTCGACCATCACCAGGGCCGAAGGCATGACTCTGAGCATGACCGCCGCTTTGCGGGCGGCCAGTTGGCGCATGTAGGAGACGCACATTGACGGTTCGGCGTAGCCGTTCAGAAGGGCCTGGGCCAGTTCCCGGCAGGTGGAGAAGCCGCAGCCGGAGCAGTTCTTCTCGTCCTCGTCGGAGTATTTCCCGATTCTGTTCAAGGCGCCCTGCATCTCCTCGGCGGTGAACGACGGGACGTTCAGCCCCAAGGATTCGTGGTCGGCCGGCAAGCGGAAATCGGGGGTCTCAGGTATCGTCTCTCGATAAGTCATGTTGTCCAGAATGTCGTTCATTTTCCGGAAGACCGACTTTTTGGAGCCGGCGAAGGGCCCGGCTATGCAGCCGCCAGGACAGGCCAGAGCCTCGACGAAGATTTTTCGGCGCATGTCCGCCGGATCCAGATGATCCAGAGCTTTTTCGAAAGCTTCTATGGTCGAGATGCTGACCAGTTGGACGTCGTCGTCCACGCCTATGCGCCGCAGGGTTTCGTTCATGCCGCCTTCCAGCGGGTATTGGGCTCCTTCGCTGGCCCGCGCGGGAAAAAACGAAAAGTTTCGATCAGTCGCGGCGGGACGCTCGGTCAGGGAAAGCCAGTCTTCCAGTTCCTGGAAGGTCAGAGCGGCCGAGAGAAGATCCGGGCGACGATCCGCCTCGTTCTTCTTGCCCACGCACGGGCCGACGAAAACGACTTCGACGTCTTCGCCCCTAAGTTTCTTCAAGGCCCAGGCGTGGGTCAGGGCGGGAGAGGCCAGGGGAACCACGTTTCGGGCGAACCGGGGCTTGTAGAGTTTAATGAAGTCCACGATGACCGGACAGGCGCTGGAGACGTAGAGACCCGGCGGCCCCTGCCGCAGAACGGAGGCCGTCTGAATGGAGACGTCCTGGGCGCTCAGCGCCGTTTCGCTGACTTCCGACACGCCCAGGCCCTTCAGACGGGCAATCAAGGCCGCCTCTCCGCAGTCGAAAAAGGAACGCCAACTGGGAGCCAGAGAGACGAACACCTGCTTGCCGGCGGACAGGAGGGAAGCCGCCTTGTCCACGTCCGAACGAATCCGCTTGGCCCGCCCCGGACATTCCAGAACGCACCGACCGCAGCCTATGCAGCGTCTGGCCATGACCTCGGCCCGTCCGTCCTGAACCTTTATCGCCTTCACCGGGCAGTGGCGAAGGCATTTGCAGCAGTCCTGGCATTCATTGCGGACTGTGTACACCGGATGATTCTGAATCATGGCGGCAAAGCTCCTCGGCGTGGTCTAAAAACTGTCTCAAGGGGTTCAGTCAGGCTCGAGACGGCGGAGAAAGCCGTCGGGATCGTCCTGGTTCCGACCTCTAGGGCGAGCCCGCGCGACGTCGGTTTGGAAGCGGCTTCCAGAGGCGGTCGATGTCGGCCGACGGTAGCCGGACGGTCGCCGGCTGGCAGCCGGAGATCGGCGAAAGGAGCGAGAGAGGCTCGAGGTCGCGGAAGCTTTGGTTCCGCGTTTTTTTGACCCTCGCGGAACGGCGCTCAGCTAAAAACTATCGCTTGATGCGGCCTCCCCGTCGACGGGCGGCTTCAGCAAACGGCGCAATTTCTCGACGGTCATTTCCTCGTGAAGGCAGTCGGCGATGATGACGTTCGGCCCGGAGCCGCACTCGTCCCGGCAGAGACAGGCCGACAGCTCCAAATCGACTTGACGCGCGATCGACGCTTCCTTTTCCAGAAAACGGAGAATTTCCCGATTGCCTCTGGAGAAGCAGGCGCTGCCCAGGCACAGCTTGAT